>MGSR01000191.1 GCA_001798565.1 Deltaproteobacteria bacterium RIFCSPLOWO2_12_FULL_60_16 | reverse complement strand
CTCATTAAAGACGATTTGAGAGACGTGATTGTTGCCATCGAGGTGGCCAAAGCTACGATGCGCAAGGTTAAACAGAATCTGTTTTGGGCTTTCAGCTACAACGTGGCTAGCATCCCGATCGGCGCGGGACTCCTTTATCCGTTTTTCAAGCTTGTTGTAAGCCCGGAGCTGGCTGCGCTTCTCATGGCGGTGAGCTCTCTCAGCGTGACGCTCAATACTCTGCTTTTGAAACGCTTCGCTCCCAAATTGAAGCGAGAAAAGGCGCTTCCAGAGCAGGCGGCTTCTCTGGAGCCGTCGTTCGCGGCCCACGCAAGCGAGATGCGAAGGAGGTAAGTCAATGGAGACCAGGACTGCTTCGGCACTGGACAAGAACACTTCGCGCCTTAGCGCGCTTTGCTATACCGGGACGTCATTGACCGTAGTCGCTCTCTTTGTAGCGCTAGGTCAATTGGTCGGCGGCTACCCAACGGCTGCTGTTATCGGAGGGGCTATTTGGTCTTTTATTCTCTCCATGATCGTAACCATGCCGCTCTACACCAGCTACTTTAAGAGGCGGAGAATGGGCTAGCACAGGCTGCTCAACGATGTTGGGTCATTTGGAGTGAGAGATGTTCAGAAAGCTCGTAGCCGTGAATGAAACGAGTGCAGGGGAAAAGAGAGATGTTGGTTCCCCCATGTCCATGGCCCTGGTGATTTGGCTTTGCTGCCTTCCCCTGGTGTTTCTGATTGTCGCTCCGTTCTTTGGCTGGAAGGCGGCCGGTACGGGAGCGCTAGCGCTGCTTGGGTTACTTCTTGTGATCTGTTTCGGGATTTGTACGACAAAAGTTTTTAAGAAAGGAGGTGAGCATCATGCTTGAGTTCTTACAGGCGAACTGGATCTGGCTGTTGGTCGGGGCCGGAGTGCTGTGGTTCTTGTTCCGCCAAGGCGGCCACGGCATGGGCGGCCACGGGTCGCACGGTTCCGAGTCGACGCGGCGCACGACAGCGAGCGACGACGGACAAGCGGGCCATGGCGAGGAGCAGTCGGCGCGGTCCACAACGCGGCGCAGCGGCCGGGGCTGCTGCTAAGGATCAGAGAATCTGGTGACTTCGGAATACATAAGTAGATTTTCCCATTACGGTTGAAGGAGGCAGAAATGAGAACGAAGACATTAGTTATGTTGTTTGCTTTGCTGCTGAGCAGCGTTGCGGGTTTCTCCTGGGCACAGGAAGCTCCAGAAGGTCAGATGATGGGTCCGGGCATGATGGGATCAGGCCGCGGAATGAGGGGCTTCCCTCAAGCTTCGGCTGATAGGCCACTCATTACCTTTATGCTCGAAAATAAGCAGGATCTAAGTCTCTCGGCCGAGCAGGTCCGCTCTCTTGAAGTTATCCGCTCGGAGTTCCAGCAGGAGGCTGGCCCAAGAATCACAGAGCTACAGGCTGCGGAACAAGAGCTGGATGGATTGCTGAGACAAACGCCGCTGGATCTATCTAAGGTAGAGGCAACCCTCCGAAAGATTGAAGGGATTACGGTGGCTCTCCGCTTGGATCGGATCAAGGCAATTGATCAGGGCAGGGCTCTCCTCACCCGTGAGCAACAGGACCGGCTCCAGACCCTTCTCAGCCAGAGTGGGCCGCGTCCTCGGAGGAGGGGATAACGACGATAATGAAAGATTAAACGCGATTCAGAGGAATCGGAGCATGAAGCTGAACGTCTGGGCGTTGGCCCGTGCCGTTGGAATCGTCACAGCAGTCGTGTTTGCGATTTGCGCATTCTTCGTTGCCGTAGCTCCTGAGGCCACAGCAGCTCTACTCAGTTATCTCCTTCACGTTGACCTAACCGGTCTCGTGCGGCCGATCACCTGGGCAAGCTTTTTTGCTGGTCTTCTCGCTCTTAGCATAGGTGCATCTGTCTTGGCTGCTGTCATGGCTTGGCTGTATAACCGCTGGGCGTGAAGGCTGGAAGTTTGCTGCAAGAAGAGAGGAAAATACCGTGGAAAAGCTAAAGATCTGGTTCGCTCTCGTGTCGCTCACCATAATGTTGCCCGGATGGCCCCTTCCTGTTGCTGGGCAGAGCGGGTCGCAGGGGCTACGTCAATCAGAAGAGGGAGAGCGCGTAGAAGTGAGGGGAGGCAGTTACCGCGATATTGGATCAGAGGAACTTTCGCGCATGCTTCGGAAGAAGGACTTCCGGCTCATCAACGTCCATATCCCCTACGAGGGCGAGCTCCTCCGGACTGATGCCTTTATCCCCTATAACGAGGTCGAGAAACGTCTCGACAAACTTCCCCAGTCCAGGGATGCCAAGATAGTGCTTTACTGCATGAGCGGCCGAATGAGTGCCATTGCCGCTGAGACAATGGTGAGGCTGGGCTATAGGAACGTCTGGAATTTAAAAGAGGGCATGCGTGAATGGCAGAAGAAGGGTTTTCCTCTGCTAGACAAACGCCAGGGAGGAAAGAGTGGGTAAGGTCAACAATCCCAATGTCATAGCCAAATGCCCTTGCGGTCATCACGACAAATTCGAATGACAAGGGCTATGTGTCACATTCTCTTTGTGCTTCCGTTCGTTTCCTTACTCCTCTTTTTGTTTCTGCCTTTGGAGCAGGCGATCCTACTTTACTTCCTTATCTTGCTCATATGCGCGCTCCTTTACTGGCTGATCTGGAGGGATATGCACCGTCCGGTAACGACCGGCGTAGAGGGAATGATAGGTGCGGTTGGCCAGGTCATCCAGAACGGAAAGAGAACGCACAAAGTGTTTGTTAAAGGCGAGATCTGGGACGCCATCTGCGACGACGCTCTTTCAGTCGGCGAATCTGTGGAAGTCATAGGGTTGAAGAGGATGGAACTTGCAGTCCGAAAACGGCTGAGGCGTCAAAATCAGGCCACAAGTGGTCGAGAGGGTGCGCGCCGCTGAAAATTTGGGGCGCCTTCTTTTGACTTGGTGCTCCGTAAATCCAAAGGGCTAGTAGAAACAGACAAAGCATATGAGCCGATTAAACGTAATTTTTAGTGCGTCAGTGACAGGAATTCTGGGAGCGTTGACTCTCGTGGGCGCATACCTTTTGATCCTGACGGCTGTTTCAGGTTGGGATTTCACCCTCGATCAATTCTACACGTTTTGGTATTTCATCGTGAGCCTGGCTTTGGGCTTTGGAATCCAAATCGGGCTCTACACTTATCTCAGGCGAGCCATCCATCGAGGCGATGCTTCAGGAAAGGTCCTTGCCGTGTCTGGGACGACATCGACCGCTGCCATGATCTCTTGCTGCACTCACTATCTGACCAATATTTTGCCATTCATCGGCATTGCCGGCTTTGTCACGGTGGTTGCCCAGTATCAGATTGAGCTTTTTTGGTTCGGCCTGGCTTCGAACGCGGCCGGCATCGCGTACATAGGAAGCAAAGTAGTCAGATTTTCCGGGGCGCGCAGATAGCCTTGTGATGTGCTTGACGGGGGGAACGACTTATGACCGGTCACGAGCGATCTCGGACAAGTGCGTGGCTCCGATCTCGGGTGGGTCTGGTGATGTCTGCTTTCCTTGCCATCGCCGCCTTCTTTCTCGTGACCGAGCATACCGCGCATTTCTTCGGAATTTTGCCTTACCTATTGCTATTGGCTTGTCCCTTACTGCACCAGTTAATGCATGGGGGGCGTAGCGGCCATGCCGGTCATGGTAGCGACCACAAGCACGGTCCTGAAGGAGATAAAAATGGATGACGCATCGGCATATGGCCTTTGGCCGGTGGTAATCATCAACGCAGCGGTGTTTATCATCTTCGCCTTTAGCTTTACTAAGCCGCGGACCAGGCGGGACTGGCGTTCTTTCGGCGCCTTCTCTGCCTTTATCGTTGCGCTGTTTACTGAGATGTATGGCTTCCCGTTAACCATCTATCTGCTTTCAGCCTGGTTCGGGAATCGCTATCCTGGCCTCGATGTCTTTTCCCACGACGCCGGCCACCTGTGGCAGACGTTGCTGGGTTTGGAGGGCGATCCTCACGCTAACCCACTCCATCTGGTCAGCGATCTGCTGATACTCGGCGGCTTTATCCTGATCGCATCTGCCTGGAGGGTACTCTACGAGGCACAACGCACCCGCACGCTCGCAACCAGCGGCCCCTACGCTTATGCACGCCATCCCCAGTACGCCGGATTTATGTTGATCATGCTTGGGTTCTTGCTTCAGTGGCCGACACTTATCACGCTAATCATGTTCCCTATACTGGTGACAATGTACGTCTGGCTAGCGCACAGAGAGGAGCAAGAGGTGCTGGGGGAGTTTGTTGAAGACTACCGGCGCTATGCCGCCGCGACTCCGGCTTTCTTCCCGGGTTTTGGCGGTGCTATGCGGAGAAACGAAGTATGAATGGAATTGAACTCTGGCAAACAAAGAAGGAGGTCAACATCATGGCGGATATTGTAAGGAGAACGAAAAGTCAGGCTCTGCTGTTACTGAGCGGGGTAATCCTGATCGGTCTGAGTGGCGCCGGTCAGAGTTTCGGGGCGGCGGCGGCCGGGTTGACTCGCACTCATTCTGGAGGAGGCGTCACAGTAAAAGTGAGCTATCTCAATCCTGGAGGCCCAGAGGGCCCGCGTTTTCAAGTGGTCTTGGATACCCACTCAGTGGATCTTGATGCTTTCGATCTCAAGAACCTAACTTTCCTGCGGGACGAGGCGGGTAAGGATTATCAGCCGACGCAAATGGAGAACAAAGGGGCAGGCCATCACCGCGAAGTTACTCTCGCTTTTCCAAAATCTGCTTCTGGGGCTAAGCGGCTGGAGCTTGTCATCAAAAACATTGCCGGAGTCAAAGAACGCTCTTTTCGCTGGGAGCTTAAGGGAAAGGAGAAACTCTGAATGGGTAAAAAGAGGAAGGAAAACAAAACTCGGAGGTTGTCTCGCAAGAAAAAACGGCTTTACCTTGGGGGCATGGCCGTTGTGCTGGCCGCTGGACTTCTGACCTGGAGTCGAGTCAACACAAGGGTACCAACCCGTTATTCGGCGGCTGAGGGAACTGCTTCCAGCGGATACGTGAGACGCGAAACCAGGACGCCTCTTTCTCCTGCCCTTTTTGTCGGAAAGACAGCGACAGCTTATCAAGTGGCTCAGGAGATTCCCGACGTTCTCGATCGGCTCTATTGCTATTGCGAATGCGATAAACACATGGGGCACCTTACCCTTCTCTCTTGCTTCGTCGATAGCCACGCGGCGACCTGAGAGAATTATTGTCAAAACGAGGCGCTGGATGCGTCTCAAAACACGAAGCAAGGCTATAGCGTCGCGGAAATTCGCAGCCAGATCGATCGAAAGTATGGCAGGATGTAAGGCCCTGGCTTTTGCCTCCCTTTGGCTGATTCTACTCTCGGCCCTCACGG
>MGSR01000190.1 GCA_001798565.1 Deltaproteobacteria bacterium RIFCSPLOWO2_12_FULL_60_16 | reverse complement strand
GCTTTGCTATTTGTCATCGACCTGGATTGTTGGCCGAGCCGTCTTATACAACGTTCCACCGAGAGTGACCAGCCAAATATTGACTTGGGGCCTGGCCTTTCAATGGTCTTGCCCGTAGTCCGGTAAATCCCTTTGACGCAAACCCGCAGGAGTGTTACATATTCCTTAATTGAGCGAAAACGTCGGGGCGTGGCGCAGCCTGGTAGCGCGCACGCTTGGGGTGCGTGAGGTCACCGGTTCAAATCCGGTCGCCCCGACCACTCTCTCCACTGTGAAGCCTCCTGACCGCATCCTGTCCGAACAGCTCGGGACCAGAGAAAAGATGGTCCAGGAGCAGCTCGTAGCCAGGGGGATCAGAGATGCCAGGGTCTTGCAGGCGATGCGCAAGATCCCGAGGCACCTCTTTGTCGAATCCGCCCTTGCCGGCCGCGCCTATGACGACGGCCCCCTACCCATCGGCGAGAAGCAGACGATCTCGCAGCCGTATATGGTGGGGCTCATGACCCAGGCCTTGGAGCTTAAAGGGGACGAAAGGGTCCTCGAGGTCGGCACAGGGTCCGGCTACCAAACGGCGGTTCTCGCCGAGCTCTGCCGCAATGTCTTTTCCATCGAGAAAATCCGCTCCTTTGCGCTGCGCGCGCGCGCCGTTCTGGACGAGCTGGGCTATTACAACGTGGCGATTCACGTGGGGGACGGGACCCTGGGCTGGTCCGAGCACGCCCCGTTCGACGCGATTCTGGTGACGGCCGGAGCCCCGGGGCTGCCCCAGCCTCTGGTCGAGCAGCTGGCCCTTGGCGGGAGGCTTGTCATTCCCTTGGGAGACGAACAAGCCCAAGTGCTCAAGCGGGTCCGCCGCACGGCGGAAGGGCTGGAGGAACAACAACTCGGGGAGTGCCGGTTCGTCAAGCTTTGGGGGAAGTACGGTTGGGCCGACTGAAGCCTGAACTGAAGCTCTTCTTGTTTCTCTTTGCAGCGTTGCCATTTTTTTTCGCCGGATGCGCCCCTCGCGCGCCGGCCCCGGCTCAAAGGAAGCCGGGGGGGATCTATCACGTGGTCAAGAGCGGCGAAAATCTCTTTCGCATCGGCAAGGCATACGATCTTCCGTACCAGGAGCTGGCCCGTCTGAATCGCATCGACGATCCGCACCAGATCCGCGTCGGCCAGCGGATCTTTATCCCGGCGGCGACCAGGCAGCTGCCGGTGGAGATCATCACCCCCGTGCAGGCCTCGTTAGAGCGTCCCAGGACGCCGGAGCCGGCGGAGAAAAGCAGAGAGGGATTTCTCTGGCCGGTCGCCGGCAAGATCACGTCAAAGTTCGGCCCGCGCAGCGAGACCTTCCACGACGGCATCGATATCTCCGCTACCGAAGGGAGCCCAATTCGAGCCATCGAAGCGGGCGAGGTAATCTACAGCGACCAGTTGAGGGGCTATGGCAACATCATCATTATCCGCCACTCCGGCGGTTTTGTCTCCGTGTACGCCCACAATCAGAGCAATCTCGTCCGGGAAGGACAGAAGGTAGCCCAGGGAGAGGTGGTCGGGGAGGTGGGAAGCACCGGGAGGGTATCAGCGCCGCATCTCCATTTTGAGATCCGCAAAGACAACGTGGCCCGAGACCCCCTCTATTACCTGCCCGCGTCTTGACAGGTTTGTGAATACGGCGCGTTCAAACGGTTCAAGCCGTTCAAATCGTTTAAGTCGTGAGGGACAATCAGGGTTTGACGTCTCCCTTGCTTCGGGACAAACCTCCCTCTCTCTAGGGGGAGAAGCGGGCTGAGTGGGGAAGTTTCGAGGGGAGCGGGAATGAGGCTGCGGACGTAGAGACGAAAAGGTTCGGATTAACCACAGGTCTATCGGCCGCAGCCGAAGAAACGCTCCCCGAGGAAACGGCCGTTTTGTGCCGGTGAAATTGAAGCGGGGGATGCTCTGTGTTAAAGGAAAGGGCTGTTATCGGACTCTTGCGCGAGAAGGAGGACGAAGCCATGCCCATCCGGATAAGAAGGACCGGCCACCTGGTGCTACGGGTCAGAGATCTGGAGCGATCGAAGCGCTTCTTCACCGAAGTCCTCGGACTTCCCCAGGTCGGCGACAACGGCAAGGGAATGCTCTTTTTCAGCACCGACGTGAAAGACAACCATCATATGCTGGCGATCCGCGAGGCAAAGGAAGGGGCGGCCATGCCCGACCCGGAGCAGGTAGGAATGGAGCATGTGGCGTATGAGCTCGGTTCCTTTGCCGAGCTTCAAGAGGCATGGAGGATCTTTAAAAAGCACAACGTGAAGATCCGCCACGTCGTCTTCCACGGCATCACCAAGAGCATCTATTTTTACGACCCTGACGGGAACATGCTCGAGGTCTACGTCAACGTGCCCCCTGAGGTGTACCGCAAGACCGTTCCCAACCCGTACGGCCTCTACGGCGACATCACCGGCGAGCTGGAAGGCAAGACGCCTCAGAGAGCGGGCACGGTCACGCCGTGACCACCGCGTTTACTTTGTTCCATACACGCTCATTTCCAGGAGGTCATTGATGGAACCACTTCCAAAAGGCGCGAACTTTCAGCGGGCCAAGCTGCTCTGGGAGATCGGCCTGCATATCGCCGGCAATCCCGACACACCTTATTATGGAAACCGCGACGTGTGCATCGTGGTGGGCGCCGGCTCCGGTGAAAAATTCCGTCCGTGGCTGCGCATGGCGACCGGGGCGCCTCACCTCGCCTACGCCGTCTGCCGCGGCGAGCTGGAGATGGCGATGGTCAATCCCTCGGGTTTTCTCACCCAGGCCTATCGCGGCACAGGGCTGTTCAAGGAGCCTTTGCCCGTCCGCGTCCTCGCCAACTACCCGTCGTGGGATCGCTTCGTCTACATGATTCACCCGCGCACCGGGCTCAGATCTGTCGCCGAGATCAAGGAGAAGCGCTATCCGCTCCGGCTGTCGATCCGCGAAGACCCCGCCCACTCGACGCGCGTGCTGCTGGAGCAGACCCTCTCCATCTACGGATTCACGCTGGCCGATCTCGAGTCGTGGGGCGGCAGCCTGCAGCTCAACGGCGGCCCCGGGGACAAGAGACGCATGGATGCCCTGCGCGCCGGGACCATCGATGCCGTCTTCGACGAGGGGCTGGTGCTCTGGTTCGACGAGGCGCTCGCGGCGGATATGAAGCCGGTTATGCTCGAAGGGCCGGTGTTCCAGAAACTGGAGGCTCTCGGTTGGCGCAGGGTCGTTATCCCGGCGGGCCGCTATCCTCACTTGAAGTCCGACTATGAGTGCCTGGACTACGGCGGCTGGCCGCTTTATACCCGGGCCTCGCTGCCGGACGAGGACGCCTACAAGGTTTGCGATGCCTTGCAGGCGCGCAAGGATGAGATTTTTTGGGAATCCTCCTTCACGGGGATCGGCCAGCTCGGGCAGGACACCGAGGCGACGCCGCTGGACGTGCCGCTCCATCCGGGCGCGGCGCAATGGTACCGCGAGCACGGCGATCTGAAAGGATGAAGGCAAAAGGATGAATTGTTTTATCCTTACCACGCCGCCTTCCCCATCGCCCAGCGGTCCAGGCTGGCGAGATATTCGCGGAACAGCACCATGCGCATCGCCACGGCCCGGCGCACCCGGTCCTGCCGCTCCGGCGTGGTGGCATACTGCGTGAGGAACTTCTGCGGGATGCTGCCGTGCTCCGCCTCGTCCTCGGTGATCCGCCGATAGGGCTGCTTGATCCAATCCGGCACCGCGGGCGACTTCAAGCACATCTGGATCAGGTAGTACGCGACCGTCTCTCCGGCGAGCGAGAGACCGGCGAGGCGCTCGCAGGTGTCGTTGAGCCCCTCCATGGCGTTGAACATCGCGATCTGCGCGGGCAGCGGCTTGTAGTCGAACGGCTCGTGGCCGAGCTCGCGAATCCTCCTGGAGAGAAGCTGGGCATGCGTCATCTCCTCGTGCGCCGACTCCGCCATCGTCGCCTTGACCTCGAGCTCGGGCGTTGTCCTGAGCCACGTTCCGTAAAGATCCGCCGCCCTGAGCTCGTTGAAGAGGCGGCTCTGCATCACGCGGATGCGCTCCTCGTCGCTCTTTAGCGGGATGTAGCTGTACGCCGGCGGCTGCCCGTCGAGACTGTGGCAGAACTCCTGGATCGGCCCCAGCAACTCCTGGACAAATTCATCGCTCTTCATAAAATTCCTCCTCAACTTTCTCCATAGCCTGGTTGACGGAAGAGATCATAGGGTTTCAGCCCTTCGTCTTTTCCGCTCCAGGCTTGCTGCTGGGCGGATCGGCCGGCGCGATCACGAAGCGGAAGCGGGCGGCAGGCGTGTTGTAGCGGGCGAAGGTGTCGCGGATTTCCTCTGCGGTGTAGCGTTGATAGTCCGCGGGCGCGTTGGCCACGTCGTTCAAGCTCAGCCCATGGTAGTCGAGAGTCGCAAGGCGGCTCACCCAGAACTCCGGCTCCTTCATAGTCTGGTCGAGCAGGTTTGCAATCTGCCTCTTGGCGACGGCCATCTCATCCTTAGTTGGGCCTTTGCCGGTGAAGGCGGTGTACATCTCGCTCAGGGCCGTGGCCAGGGCCCCGGTCTTGGCTGGATCCGTTGGCGCCCGCGCCACGAAGAGCCCGAAGCCGGGATAGTCGCTTGCCGGCTGCGATGACGCGCCGATGCTGTAGACCAGTTGCTTCTCCTCTCTAATGACGGTGTTCATGCGCGTCGACAACACACGCGCCGCTATCGCCAGGATCCGCGAATCACGGACATTCTGGATGTCAGTCCCGAAAAACCCTTCCATCACGAAGGCCTGCGGGGTCTTGACGTTGATCTTGCGCTCGATGTGGATCGGCCCGGCGCTCCGTGTGATCTTGCGAAGGCCGGCGAAGGTCTGGTGACTGATGCGGCTGCGCGGCGGGAGCGATCCGAGGTATCGCTCGACCAGTCCTCGCGCCGTGGATGGATCCACATCGCCCACGACAGCCACCTCGATCGGCGCCTCAGCAACAAGCTTCCTGAGCCACGCCTGCGCAGCGTCGAGACTGATCCTGTGAATCTGGCTGGCCTCCAGCGGCTTGGTTCGCGGCTCATCGCTGGGATAAAATGCCGCCGCGGTGGCCTCGCTCAGGATCCCGGCCGACCGCACCTTGCGGGCCGCGATTTTCTGCGTCTCGGTCTCCTTCCATTGTATGAACGCCGCTGACTCGATGACCGGATCTGTCAGCAGGAGGTACGCGAGCTGAAGGCCTACCTCAAGGTCAGCGGGGTTCCCCGAGACGGCGAGAGCGAGAGTGTCCGCATTCGCCCTGCCGCTTACCCGCACTTTTTTACCCGTTATGAGATCGCGGATCTGGATGCTGGAGAGCTTGCTGGTTGCGGGCTGATTCCAGGCCAGGGTAGCCGCCTGGCTGATCCCACGGTTTGTCGCCGTCTCCTGGATCTGCCCGCCGGCGAGCGTGATCGTGATGCTCGCTTCGTTCTTGCGCTGCTCCATGAGGCGATAGTGAACCCGCACCCCGTTATCCAGCCATCCCGATGTGACGGCGCTGGCAGCATGCGGGATGCTCTCGACAAACTTTCCGCCCGCGGGAAGCTTCTCGAGCAACGCGCGGGCGCGCGCGGGCTCGGTCTCCCTTTCGGGCTTCACGCTCAACGCCACGCGGCCGAGCCCGGCCAGTTCCGCTTCGCTGGGCGCCTCGCCCCCGGACGGAATCTCGACGATGAACGTGACGGCGGTCGGATCGAAGTTGGCCGCGAAGATTTGTGAGACCTCCGCCGCCGTGATTCCCGGCAAGAGGCGCTTCTGAAGATCCAGGCGCTGCGCTGCCGACATCACCGGCTCGCGCCGTGCCACGGCGCTGTTGATCCGGCGGAGGAGCGCGCGGGCGGGGAGCGTTCTCTCGCGCTGCGCCTCCTCTTGTGCCTGGGCGATCCATGACGTCTGCGCATCCCGCACCTCGCGCTCGCTGAAGCCGTGAAGGCGGGCTCTCTGGAGATTCATCCCCAGATCGGCCAGCATCCTCCGCCATTCGCCGGGTTTGCCGGACGCCTCAGCGGTGATCAGCCGGATCGCCCTCGGACGCTGACGCACCGAGACTCCGGCCTTAAGAAACGATGCCTTTCCTTCAGCTAGCTGCGCGTTGATCCGCCGGTTGAACACCCAGACGCCGACCAGCTCCATCAGGTCACGCCGGTACTGTTCCACGGTCACCGTCGGGGCACGGGGCGCCTCAACCCGCACGATCGAGACCTCCGCCTGGGTCAACTCGGGGTCTGTGGCAACGATCGCTCGCATGGCTGTTTGCGCCTTGACGCCGACGTCTCGTTCAATCGGGCGCGGAACTTTGGGGCCGTCGGCGAAGTGCTTCCGGATCAGGCCGGTGACGAGAGCAGGGTCGGACTCACCGACAACGATGAGGACCATGTTGCTCGGGACATACCAGCGCGAGTAGTACTCCTTGAAGTCCTTGGGTGCGGCCGATTTGATCGTCTCTTCGGTGCCGATAGGGAGCCGCCTGCCGAAGGTGGATCCGGGAGCCAGCCGCTCGTAAATGTACTCCTGCACACGCTGCAGGGGGCCGGCGCGCGAGCGCTTCTCCTCCAGGACGATCTGCCGCTCGCTCTCGATCTCGCCCGGGGCAAGACTCAAGCGCAGCGCCACGTCGGATAGGTAGAGGATGCCCTTGTCGAGGGTCTCCGGCCTGGTGTCGGGCAGGGCGAGTTGGTAGGTCGTTTGCTCGAAGCCTGTGAAGGCGTTCTGGTCGCGCCCGAAGGTCATGCCCAGCGATTGGAAGAAGGGAATCAGGGAGCCGGGGGGAAAGTTGGCCGAGCCGTTGAAGGCCATGTGCTCGAGGTAGTGGGCGATGCCGCGTGTCCCCTCGGTCTCGTTCAGCGAGCCCGACGCAACGTGCAGCCAGAGGCTCACGCGCCCCGCGGGATTTCCGTGCTTTTTGAGGAGGTATGTGAGGCCGTTGTCGAGCGAGCCTCTGATGAGTTCGGGATCGTTTGGCAAAGGCTCGGCACCGGCCCGCACAGCGCTCGAGCCGACCAGACAGAAGACGAGCGCCGTCAGAACCAGACCGCGCCTCATTTTTCTACCTGCTCCCACAAGACCTCTGCCGGATGTTTCGCCCTGCGATCCGCGAGATGCTCGATCTGCTGGCGGCAGGAGATCCCGGAGGCGACCACCCGCACCTCCGATCCCGATGCCTGGACGGCCGGCACGAGGCGCCGGTTGGCGATGGCGACGGAGAGATCGTAGTGCTCCTTCTCGAAGCCGAAGGAGCCTGCCATGCCGCAGCAGCCGGAATCGATCTCCGAGACCTCGAAGCCCGCCCAGCGCAGCACCGCCAGCGTCGGCGCGGTCCCCACCAGCGCCTTCTGGTGGCAGTGGCCGTGGAGCAGGGCTTTGCGGCCGTTGGATTTAAAGGCCAGCGAAAGTCTGCCGGCGTCGCGCTCTCTCAGCAAGAATTCCTCCAGGAGAAAACTCTGGCGGGCCACCAGCTTGGAGGCCTGGGTGCGCAGCAGGTCGGGATATTCGTCGCGCAGCGTCAGCAGGCACGACGGCTCCAGTCCCACGATGGCGACTCCTCTCTCGGCGTAAGGAAAAAGACTCTGGACATTCTTGGCGGCGTTCTCCTTGGCCTCGCGCAGCATCCCCTTGGAGATCATCGGCCGGCCGCAGCATCTCTTTTCGGGCACGACGACTCGATAGCCGGATCGCTCCAACAGGAGTGTCGCGGTGATGGCCACGGACGGGGTGTTAAAGGTGTTGAACGTGTCGTGGAAAAGAACCACCTCTCCTCGGCTCTCCTTTCCCTCGGGTCGATGATTTCGGTGCCAGTCTTCAAAGGTCTCCCTGGCAAAGCGCGGCAACGGGCGCCTGCGATCGACCCCGGCCAGTAGTTCGAGCAGCCAGCGGTTGGGCCGCGAATTGGCAAGCCAGTTGGAGAACGGCGCCAGGCGCGAGCCCCAACGATTCCACTTTTCGATCCTGCCGAACAGCCGGTTGCGCAGCGGCAGGCCGTTCGCGCGGTAGTAGTGGGAGAGAAATTCGTACTTGAGCTTCGCCATGTCCACGTTGGAAGGGCACTCGGCCTTGCACGCCTTGCACTCCAGGCAGAGATCCAGGACCTCGTACAGCCGCTTGCCGGAGAAATCCCTGTTGGGGACTTTTCCCGAGAGCACGGCGCGCAGCGCGTTGGCCCGTCCGCGCGTGGAGTGCTCCTCATCCAAAGTCGCCATGTAGGAGGGGCACATGGTCCCGTCGAGTTTTTTCCGGCATTCGCCCATGCCGCTGCACATCTCCACGGCCGCGGCAAAACCGCCCTGGCCGCTGAAGTCGAGCAGGGTCTCCGGCGCCCAGGTCTTGTACGCCGGGCTGATGCGCAGAGACTCGGTCATCGCCGGGGCATCGACGATCTTTCCCGGATTCATGAGATTGTTCGGATCGAAGCTCCGCTTGATCTGGCGGAAGGCGTTGTAGAGGACGGGTCCGTAGAGCCTTTCGTTGAAGTGGCTGCGTGCCAGCCCGTCGCCGTGCTCTCCCGACAGCGCGCCGTGGAACTCCAGCACCAGTTCCGCGATCTCGTCGGCGATGGCGACCATCTTTTTGACCTCGCCTTCCTGCTTGAGATTGATCAACGGGCGGATGTGCATGCAGCCGACGGAGCAGTGGCCGTAATAGCCGGCCCGGGCGTCGTGGCGGGTAAGAATCTCCCTGAAGCGCTTGATGAATTCCGGCAGCTTGGCCGGCTCGACGGCCGTGTCTTCGACAAAGGCGATGGGTTTTTTGTCCCCCTTGATGCCGAGCAGCAGGCCGAGGCCCGCCTTGCGCACCCCCCAGACGGCGCGGACCTCCTCGGGTTTGAAGGCCTGCGTAGCCGCGTAGCCGATCTTGCGCGACTGGCGCAGCTTTTCGAGTTTGTCGACCTGTTCTCTCACCGCTGCTTCGGTGTCGCCGGCGTACTCGACCATAAGAAGGGAGCTGGGACTTCCCTGGACAAAGCCCAGCCGCTTGGATTGCACGATGTTGCCCCGGGCAAGGTCGAGGACCAGCTTGTCGGTCGACTCGAGGGCATACGGGGCGGTCTCCAAAATAGCGTGCGACGCCTCCAGCGCCGCGATGTCGTCCTCAAAGTGAATCACGTCGAGAGCCGTCCACTTCGGCTTCGGCACCAGCCGCATCTTGGCCTCGACCACGCAGGCGAGCGTCCCCTCGGAGCCGACCACCATCCTTGAGAGATTGAAAGGCTTCGGCTTGGCGAACTCGTCGAGGTTATAGCCGGAGACCCGGCGCATGATTTTCGGATAGCGCGCCAGGATCTCCTGTTTGTGCTCCTCCGCAAGGCGCGCGATCTCGCGATAAATCCGCCCCTCCAGATTGTCCTGCGCGACTTTCGCGCCAAGCTCCCCGAACGAGAGATCTTTCAGCACCACCTCGCTTCCGTCCGACAGATACACCGTCAACTCCAGAACATGATCCAGGGTCTTCCCGTAGGTGAGCGAGTGAGCCCCGGCGGAGTTGTTGCCGATCATGCCGCCGATGGTGGCCCGGTTGGATGTGGAGGTATCCGGCCCGAAGAGCAGACCCATCGGCCTCACGTGGGCGTTGAGCTCGTCCTGCACCAGACCCGGCTCGACCCGGCACCAGAGCTCTTCCTGGTTCACCTCCAGCACCCGGTTCATATATTTCGAGAAGTCCAGAACGATCGCGTGGCCCACGGTCTGGCCCGCCAGGGCGGTGCCGCCGCCCCTGGGGAGGATCGGGACTTCGAAGCGCTTCGCCGTCTCGATGGCTGCCTGGACATCTCCCTTGTGGCGCGGGATCACGACGCCGATCGGCTCGATCTCGTACATCGAGGCGTCGGTGGAGTAGAGCAGCCGCGAATACTTATCGAAGCGCACCTCGCCTTCGATGCGCTTCTTTAGATCCGCCTCGATGTCTTTGTATTCTTGCTCTTTGCTTGGGCTCATACCGAGAGTCTCTATATCACGCTTTAGTTAAGCTTTCAGCAATCAGCGGTCAGCTGTCAGCTTTCAAAGTCTTGCTCCTGGCTGATGGCTGAAAGCCAAGAGCTTCTGTGCTTTTTTAAACACTTCGTGGAACATTTTTTTCGTCAGCTTGCCCGTGAAAGTATTCTGCTGGCTCGGGTGATAGGAGGCGATCAGCGTCAAATCGGGGCCAAGCTGGACAAGCCCGCCGTGGCGAAATTGGGGACGCGGCTTTGGAATAGAACCCCCGTGTTCCTGATAAGCCTTGAGAAACGAATCAAAGGCGATCTTTCCCAGC
>MGSR01000189.1:4540-10155 GCA_001798565.1 Deltaproteobacteria bacterium RIFCSPLOWO2_12_FULL_60_16 | reverse complement strand
TAAAATCCCGCTTTTCGGCCGCCGCTTGCAGTTTGTCCAAATTCTTTCTATAACATGGCCCCGTTAGCTTGTCACCCTGACGGCGGCGGAAAGGCCGCTGCGAGACCGAAAGGAAAGGAAGAGCGATGGAAAAAAAGATTCGCATGCGCGTCAACGGGAAAAAAGTCGAGGTGGAGGTTCCCACCAGCCGTCTCTTGATCGATTGCCTGCGCTACGACCTGGGGCTGACCGGCACAAAGGAAGGATGCAGCGTCGGCGTGTGCGGCGCCTGCACCGTCTTGATGGACGGGGAGATGGTGAGCTCCTGCCTGGCGCTGGCGGTCTTTGCCGATGGCCATGAGATCACGACCGTCGAAGGGCTGGCCAAGAACGGCGAGCTGCACCCGGTGCAAAAGAGCTTTATTCAGTACGGCGGCTTCCAGTGCGGGATCTGCACCCCCGGCCAGGTAGTGGCGGCCAAGGCCCTGCTCGACGAGGTCCCCAAGCCCAACGAAGAGCAGATCAAGGAGTGGATGATGGGCAACCTCTGCCGTTGCACCGGCTATTACAAGATTATCGAGTCGATCCGGAAAGCACACCAATTCGTCAAATAAGGACAACGCCATGATACCCTTTGAATACCGGACGCCTAAGAATATCAAAGAAGTCCACCAGGAACTGAAGCAATTCGGCACGGAGGCGAAGCTGGTCGCCGGCGGCACCGCTCTCATCATCATGATGAAGCAGCGTCTGGTCCGTCCCTCCTGCCTGGTCAGCTTGCGCTCGGTGCGCGGATTGAGCGGCATCGCCCAGAAAGACGGCGGGCTTAAGATCGGCGGTCTCACGACCCACCGTGAAGTCGAAACCTCTTCTCTGGTGCGCCGCCAGAACCCGCTCCTCGCCGAGACCTACCGGCGCGTCGCCACCATCCGCGTGCGCAATATGGCAACGGTCGGCGGCGGTTTGGCCCATGCCGATCCCAACCAGGACCCGCCGCCGACCCTGATCGCGCTGGGGGCGAGCGTCAAGGCGACTTCGGCGAACGGCAGCAGGCTCGTCCCGTTGGACGGCTTTTTTACCGACTACTACGAGACCGTGCTGAAGCCCGACGAGGTCATTACCGAGATCTTCGTGCCTCGGCTGCCGCCTGACAGCGGCGGGGCGTTTCTCAAGTTCCTGCCGCGCACCGCGGACGATTACGCCACGGTTTCCGCCGCCGCAGTGCTTACCCTCGACAAGGCCAGGAAAACCTTCACGGAGGTGCGTATCGCCCTCGGGAGCGTCGGCACCACACCGATCCGCGCCAGAGAGGCGGAGGCGATATTGCGGGGCCAGCCGGTGAAAGCGGAGGCGCTGCGTGAGGCCGCGGAAAAGGCGAAGCAGCTGGTCGATCCGGTGAGCGACTTCCGCGGCTCGGCCGCCTACAAGAGAGAGATGGCGGGAGTTTTTGTGCGCCGCGCGCTGGAGGCGGCCTTGAACAGTCTGCCCAAGAAGAGCAAGGCGAAGCCAAGCCGCAAGCCGTTGAAGAGGAGGAGGAAGTGAAGTTCAGTCAACGCGCGATGATTCCCGCGGCGCGCGAGCTGCTCTGGGACTTTCTCATGGACGTGCCCAGGGTGGCCAAGTCGCTTCCCGGGGTGGAAACCGTCACCCAGCTCGATGACACCACCTATCAGGGAACGCTCAAGGTTCGCGTCGGTCCGATTTCGCTCAGCCTGCAGGGGAAGATCACGCTGGAGCAGCGCGACCGCGCCAACTGGCGCGCGGCCTTAAAGGCGGAGGCGAGCGACCGGATGGCTGCCGGGGCGGTCAAGGGCAGGACCAGCATGGAGCTCAAGGAGCTCGGCCCCAAAGAGACGGAGCTGGTGGTCGAGACCGACGTCAATATCCTGGGCAAGATCGGTGAGTTCGGCCAGCCGATCATTCGCAAGAAGGCCGATCAGATGCTGCGGGAGTTTGTCGAAAACATCAAGAAGCAGTTGGCCGGAAACTAGCCTCTCCAAAGTCGCGGGACGTCGGCGCCTCGGCTAGCGGTGGCGCCAGGCGGGTTTTCTCTTTTCCAGGAAGGCGCGCACCCCTTCCTCGACGTCATCTGTCTGCAACAGTTCTTTAAGATAGATCTCTTCGGATCTGGCCAGACGCTCGGAAAAACCCTTGAGCGTGAGCTCGCGCAATCCCTTGAGCGTGAGGCGCAGCACCGCGCGGCTCTTTCCTCGGAGCTCCGCAAGCAACTCTTGCACGGCCGCGTCCAGCCCGGCTGCCGGGAGCGCGCGGTTGATCAGCCCGATCGCCGCGGCCTCGCGGGCCGGGATACGCCGTCCGGTGAGGATCATCTCCACGGCCCGATGATAGCCGATCTGGGACGGGAAGCGCGCCAGCGCCACGGGCGGATAACAGCCGACCTGGATCTCCGGCGTGGCAAAAAAGCTTTCTTCCGAGGCCAGGATGAAGTCGCAGGAGCTGGCAATCTCACAGCCCCCGCCCAGGCACGCCCCGCGCACCCGGGCGATGGTGATTTGAGGCAGGGACAAAAGGGTTCGGATAGCGCCGTGCACGACCTCCAGCATTTCCGGGACTTTGTCGCGGGTGTGGTCCTTGACATCCACGCCGGCCGAAAAAGCCCGCTCCCCGCCGCCGCGAATAACGAGAAAATCTACGGCTTCGTCCGCGCGCAGGCTGTCCAGCGCGGCCTGTAGCTGCCGCAGCGCCGACAGGTCGAGCACGTTCAAGGGAGGGCGGTCGAGGGTCAGGAAAGCCGTCTCGTCCCTTTTTTCCAGCAGGATGCTCATGTGAAGCCCTGCGATTAGGAGACCTCGGCGGGCTCTTCGACGATAGCCGGAGCCGGTTTCTTCTCTTCACGGATAGCAAGAACGGCAAAGTTGGCCAGGAAAACCGTGCCGGCAAGAAAGTAAAAAGCCGCCAAAATGCCCCAGCGATCAGCGATGAAGCCGCAGATCACGGGCGATAGAGAGCTGAATAGCGACTGGGAGCCGGAAAAAAAACTCACCATGCTTCCCCCCAGCTCCTTAGGGCCCAGGTCCAAAACCCATGCCCAGATAACGGGCCTTACCGCGTAGAGAAAAAAGCCCAAGAACGCGAGCGCCGTAATGAACAGCCAGGTCGCTTGGAAATAGGCGAGGACGAAGAGAACCACGCTGGTCGAGAGCAGGCCTGCCGTCAAGACGCGCTTTCTTCCGCTTCGGTCTGAAATAGTTCCTGCGATCGGCGTTCCTATCATTCCGGCAGTTTGGGTAATCGAGAGGTAAAGGCCCGCCAGGGCGCTGGAAAGACCTAAATGGTTCGTGAGGTAAATAGGAAGAAAGGTGTGCAATCCCTGCTGCGTCATCGAGCGCATGCCCGCCACGAAAACGAGCAGCAGGATGCTCGGGTTTTGCGCCGCCTTTTTTATGCCGGTAAGATAGTCCTGGAACGAAAGGCCCCTGCTTGCCGCGGCGCGCGGCTCCAGCCTGCCGAAAAGAAATTTCCAAAGAATGAAAGCGATCACAATACCGGGAACCAGGTTGACGAAGAGAACAGTGCGCCAGGATAAGAAAAGCAAAAGCACCCCGACCAGAAGGGGGGCGATGCTTTCTCCGATGTTGGGACCGATGGCATGGATGGCTATGGCGAATCCCCGTCTGCCCGGGTATTTTTCAGATAGCGTCGACATGGCCGCCGGGTGCCACAGGTAGTTGCCTACCCCGACGAAAGCCATGAATAAGACCACCCAGAAGTAGCTGTAACTCAGCCCGACCATGAAGTACGGTATGCCGGTCCAAGCCAAAGCCAGGGCCATGAGCAGCCCTCTGCGACCGATCATGTCGACGATGATGCCTGAAGGGATATTGACAGCGAGATTCGCTACCGCCCGGACGGTGATGAGAAAACCCGCCTGGCTGTAGGTCAGGTCCAGCTCGCGGACCAGAAAAGGGAGCAAGAGATAGAAGGTCGCGGGGCACCAGTGCGTGAAGGTATGACCCAGGGTAATGAGCCACAGGAGGGAATCCGTCTCCCTCAGCTCCCTCCACTTTTCCCTAAGCTGCTCGACTCTAGCCATCTGAAAGATCTTTTTTTAATAGCCCAGCTACCCCGCTTTTACAAGGATTTGCCGACTCCTCGTCGGGGACTCGTGAGGGGACTCACCTCGCGCGCCAAAAGCAATGGGTCAGTGGGTTCTTTGATGCGTGAAATTCCCTCAATTTAGGCTGCTCGTTGGACCGTTTGACAAAAGGGCAGGCTAAAACTTATAATAAAACGTTTTTTCGAAATAGTGCAGGAGGGCTCTATGAAAAGCTCTAAGCTATCCGCTGTTTCGTTATTGCTTTTGTCGGTTTGTCTCTTTACGGCGCCGCGGCTTGCCGCAGCGGACGAATACGACGACAGCCAATCCCATCCTCTCAGGGTGGTGGGCTATATCGTCCATCCGTTCGGTCTTCTACTGGAGTGGGTTGCCGCCAGACCGTTTCACTCTTTAGTGAGCGCCACCCCGGAGACCGAGTATGTTTCCGGCCATAGGCCGCACCCGCCCATGTTCGCCGAGGCGCAGCCGATCTATGAATTTGGCGTTTCCAAGCGAAAGCCTATGCAGGCCTTTGAGGCGCCCAAGAGGGTTGTGCGCGCCGAGCCGATCGCGGAGCGGGTGACCGTAAAAGAGGTCACCGTAGAGAAGACCGTGCTCAAAGAAGTGCCGAAGATCGTCGAGGTAGAAAGGGTCGTTTTTCCGGATGTCGCTTTTCGTTTTAACTCTTCTGAGCTGACGGATTGGGGTAAAGGCAGAGTTTACCTGACCTCCCAAAAGCTAAAGGAAAAATCAGATATCCTCGTTGTCATTGAAGGACATGCCGATTATATCGGGAGCGACGAATATAACCAGCGGCTCGGGCTGCGGCGCGCGGAGCGGGTGATGAAGGAGCTGGCGCAGCTGGGAGTCGAGTCCGCCCGCATGTCGGTCGCCAGCTTCGGGGAGTCGAAGCCGGTCGTCGACGACAAGACAGACTGGGCGCGCGCGGTCAATCGCCGGGTGGAGTTTAGAGTGACAACTCCTTGACGGAGCGCTTGGGTGAATGTGAAAAAGCCCAGCCGGGCACGGACGGCTGGGCTTTTTTTTCGCGGCGCCTGCCGCGGCTCGCGTTATGATCTACCAACCGAAGGATGCCCTCTATCGCAGGGCGAAAAGCGAGGGTTATCGCTCGCGGGCGGCCTACAAGCTATTGGAGCTCAACCAGCGCTTTCACCTGATCAGGCCGGGTGATCGGGTGGTCGATCTCGGCGCCGCTCCCGGCGGATGGCTTCAGGTCGCCGCCCGGCTGGCGGGAAAGAAGGGAAGGGTCATCGGCGTGGATATCCAACCCATCGAGCCGCTGCGCGAGGAAAACGTCCTCGTTATCCAGGGGGACGTCGGCTCCGAGGAATGCCGGCAAGAAATCTTAGCACTTCTGGGTTCTCAAGCCGACTGCGTTCTGTCGGATCTCTCGCCTCGCTTAAGCGGCATCCGCGACGCCGATATCAGCCGCTCCATCGGGCTGGTGCGCTCCGCCCTGGAGGTCGCCTGCCGGCTTCTCAGGCCGGGAGGGACCTTTCTGGCCAAGACCTTCATGGCGGAGGAGCTGAGCGCCCTCTCCGCGGAGCTGAAGGGGCAG
>MGSR01000189.1:0-4526 GCA_001798565.1 Deltaproteobacteria bacterium RIFCSPLOWO2_12_FULL_60_16 | reverse complement strand
AAGGACGCGCCCGGACTCCAGCCGCAAGGGCTCGTCCGAGATTTACCTGTGCGCCCAGGGATTCCACCCCGAGGCCTACGTCAAGCCGGAATCCGAGCGATCGTAGCCCATTACCGCGGATCGATTTTCGACGGTAGCGGGATCTCTTCCAGACCTTTCCTCGTTTTGCGCCTTAGCCGCGCGCGCTGGTAGAGGAGAGCGGCTGAGAGGCCGCAGATGAGGCCCGACAGGGCGGTCGCCCGAGGCGTCCCGAGCAGGGAGGCGACGCTGCCGATAAAGAGCGTGCCGAACGACCAGAGGCCCTTGTCCATGAAAAAGAGGCTCAGGATCCTTCCCAGCAGCTGGGGCGGGGTTTCCATCTGAATGGTGGTGTTGGCCACGGCGCGAAAGGCGATATGGCTGGCTCCCACCATGACGAGACAGAGCAGGGACAGGAGCATCGAGCGGGAAAAAGAAAAGAGCATCAGGAAGAGGGAAAAAGCCAGGACGCTCAAGAAGACAAAGTTCCTGCGGCGGCGGATGTTGCCCATGGAGGCGAGCCAGAGTCCGGATCCGACCGCTCCAACTCCCGGGGCCGCCAACAGAAGGCCAAAACCCGAAGGGCCCGCGTGAAAGATGTCGGTGGCAAAGACGGGCAGGAAACGGGTATAGGGCGAGCCGATCAAGGCGACAATATAAGCCAGGGAGAGGACCGAGAAGACCTGGTGATTGGTTTTGACATAGTGGTAGCCCTCGATCACCTCCTGCCAGAAATTCTCCTCTTTCTCTTCCCTCTGCCAGAGGGGCAGATCCATCATCACCAGAGATAGGATGATCGCGAGAAAGCTGGCGGCGTTTACCAGCAGGCACCCGGCGACTCCGATGACGCTGATCAGGACGCCGCCTAGAGAGGGACCGATCACCTTGCTCAAACTGACGATGGAGGAGTTGAGCGCGATGGCATTCATCAGCTCTGCGCGCGGCACCAGGGTATTGATGAGAGATTGGCGCGCCGTTTGATTCAAGGTGTTGACCGTGCCGATAAAGAGAACAAGCACTACAATGTGCCAGAAGCGGATCAGATCGAAGTAGACCAGCGCCCAAAAGGCAAAGGCCTGGACCATGGCGAGGTTTTGCGTGAGCAAGAGCAGCCTGCGTCTGTCCAGCCGGTCCACGAGCGCGCCGCCGATGGCGCCTAAAAGAAGGCGCGGGACAGCCTGGCAAAAACCGAGCAACCCCAAAAGGAACGGCGAATTGGTCATGGTCCAGACAAGCCACGCCTGGGCCATCGCCTGCATGAAGTCGCCCGTGTGAGAGAAGACCGTGCCGATGAAGAGGAGACGGAAGTTGCGGTAGCGGAGGGAGCTGCCGGTTTTGGACAGGCTCCAGCTCCCCCGGGGCGGTCGTGCCATTACTCTACCGTCACGCTCTTGGCCAGATTGCGGGGCTGGTCCACGTCGGTGCCGCGCTGGACGGCGATGTGATAGGCGAGAAGCTGCAGTGGAATCGTCAGCACGACCGGAGTCAGGAAATGGGAAGCCCTCGGCACCTGGAGCGTGCGGCAGGCCGCCGCGTCGATGAGTCCCGGCTCCTGATCCGTGAGCACGACCACCTTGCCGCCCCGCGACTCCACCTCCTTCAAGTTTCCCAGCGTCTTGTGAAAATAGCGATCCTTCGGCGCGAGGACGACCACGGGCATCTTCTCATCGATCAAGGCGATCGGGCCGTGTTTCATCTCGCCGGCCGGATATCCCTCGGCGTGGATGTAGGAGATCTCCTTGAGCTTCAAGGCGCCCTCCAGGGCGATGGGGTAATTGATTCCCCGGCCGAGGTAAAGAAAATCAGCGGCGCCGCTCAGGGCCCCGGCCAAATCCTGCAGTTCGCCGTCGAGCTTGAGCGCCTCTTCCACCCAGTGCGGCAGATGCATCAGATCTCCCAGCAGCCTGGTAGCTTCTGCGCGCTGGAGCCGGCCGCTCAAGCGTCCCAGGCCGATCGCCAACAGGTACAGGGCGGTCAGCTGCGTGGTGAAGGCCTTGGTGCTGGCCACGCTGATTTCCGGCCCCGCGTGGGTGTACAATACGCCGTTAGACTTGCGCGCCAGAGTGGAGTCGACCACGTTGCAGATGGAGATGATCTTCGCCTTTTTCTCCCGGCCCATATCGACCGCGGCCAGCGTGTCGGCGGTCTCTCCCGACTGGCTGACGAGGAGAAGAAGGGAACGCGAGTCGATGAGCGGGGCGCGGTAGCGAAACTCCGATCCGTAGTCCGCCTCGGCCGGGATCCCGGCGATCTCCTCGAGCATGAATTTCCCCACCAGCGCGGCGTGCCACGCCGTGCCGCAGGCGACCAGATGAATGCGCCGGATGCGTTTGATCGCGCTCGCCTTGAGATCGATCCCCTCCAGGCTCACCTCGCCTGTTTTCAGAGATATTCGTCCGCGGAAGGTGTCCGCCAGGGCGCGGGGCTGCTCGTGGATCTCTTTGAGCATGAAATGGGCATAACCTCCCTTTTGAGCGGCCACCGCATCCCAGGTGATCTCCTTGAATGGCCGGCGGATCATCTTTCCCTGCCGGTCCAGGATGCGGAAGCCCTCTGCGGTCACCTCGGCGATTTCGCCGTCTTCGAGAAAGGTCACCTTGCGGGTGTAGTCGAGGAGCGCGGGAATATCGGAAGCGATAAAGCTCTCCCCCTCGCCCCAACCCACGACGATCGGGGTCGAATTCTTGGCGACAATCAAGCGGTCGGGATTTTTTTGATTGAGGAAGACCAGGGCATAGGCGCCGTGAATCTGTCTCAGGCTCTTCTGCACGGCCGTGAAGAAGTCCGCTCCGCCGCGCATCTTCTCATCGACCAGGTGGGCGACAATCTCCGTGTCGGTCTCCGATTCAAACCTCGCGCCCCGTTTGAGCAGGTGTTGCTTGAGATCGAGATAGTTCTCGATGATGCCGTTATGGACGACCACCACGTCACCGGCGCGGTGCGGGTGGGCGTTGGTCTCGGAGGGCTTGCCGTGAGTCGCCCAGCGCGTGTGGCCGATCCCCACGCTTCCCCGGAGAGGCCGGTGGCGCAGGATCTTCTCCAGGTTTTGGAGTTTCCCTTCGCAGCGCCGGATCGTGACCTGCCCGTCGCTCAGGACCGCTATGCCGGCCGAATCATAGCCCCGGTACTCGAGCTTCTTTAAGCTCTCCAGGATGATCGGCCCGGCCTGGCGCCCGCCTATGTATCCGACGATGCCGCACATAATCGTTGGTCGTTATTCCTGCGAGAGCGCGTCATTACGCTTTCCTGCTCCTGCGTCCGCGGTCCTCATCCTCGCGCCCCTCGGCTTTCATCTTCTTGCGCTTTTGCTCGGTCCAGCCTTTCTTTACCTTCTCGGTCCGTTCGTTGTAGACCAGCGCGCCTGCCGGGATGTCGTGGCGCACGGTCGTGGCGGTGGCGACATAGACGTCGTCCCCGATACGGACCGGCGCGACCAGCGTGGAATCGCTGCCGACCTGCACCCGGTCGCCGATGGCGGTGCGGTATTTCTCGAAGCCGTCGTAGTTGCAGGTGATGGTGCCGGCGCCTATGTTGCTCTCGCGCCCGATGGTGACGTCGCCGAGGTAGGTGAGGTGATTGGCCTTGCTGCCCTCGCCGACGGTCGCCTCCTTGGTTTCGACGAAGTTGCCTATATGGACGTTTCGCCCGAGGGCAGTTCCCGGTCGCAGGTTGGCAAAGGGGCCGATCAAGGCGCCGTCCTCGATCCGGCAATCGGTTAGCACCACGGAAAACCGGAGATGGACATCATCGGCCAGGCGGCCATTCGTGACATAGGCGCTGCCGTCGATGCGGCAGCGCTCGCCGACGACGGTTTTTCCCAGCAGATGGGTGTTTGGGCCGATCACGGTGTCTTTGCCGATCGTCACGCCCTCTTCAATATAGGTCGTCTCAGGGTCTTTGAGGGTAACGCCGGCCGCCATCCATTTCCGGTTGATTTTTTCCTGCAACGTCTTCTCCATCATGGCAAGCTCCTCTCTCGTGTTCACGCCCAGGATCTCCCGCGGATCTTCCGCGTGGACGGTCCCGACGGTCTGGCCGTTCTTGAGCGCAACTCCCACGACGTCGGGGAGGTAGTATTCTCCCTGCCGGTTACGGTTGCTCAACCCCTTCAACGCGTCGAAGAGAAAGCGCGCGGAGGCGGCGTAGATGCCCGCGTTGATTTCTCGGATTTGTTTCTCTTTCTCGCCGGCGTCCCGCTCTTCCACGATCCCAAGCAGGCTGCCTTTGCCATCTCGAAGGACTCGCCCGTATCCGGCGGGTTCGGCCAACGAAGCGCTGACCAATGTCAAAACTGCATTTTGCTCGCGGTGGCGGCGCAGCAGCCCGAGCAGGCTCTCTTTCGAGATCAGCGGGACATCTCCGCTCAAAATCAAGACTTCTCCGGAGAATCCCTCGAAGATTTTTCCGGCACAGCCCACCGCGTGGCCCGTGCCCAGCTGCTTTTCCTGAAGGACCCAGGTGATGGCACTATCGCCGCACTCCTTCTTAACCTCCTCGGCTCCATGCCC
>MGSR01000188.1 GCA_001798565.1 Deltaproteobacteria bacterium RIFCSPLOWO2_12_FULL_60_16 | reverse complement strand
TTCGGGCAGAGGCTCAAGCCTTTTCTGCAGTCCCGGAGGGAGCTTGCCCTTCCGCGCCAATTGTTTTTGCAGCCCTGGCGGCAGCTCGCTCCGCTTGGCCAAACCGGGGGGAAGCCCGCGGGGCTGGCTATAGAAAAACTCCCGGATGATCTGGCGCTCCTCGGGCAAAAACAGCGCCGGCCGGTTCTTTTTCTCAGCCGCCGGGGAAGATGGAACCAGCGAGCAAAAGCCAAAAAGACCGATTAGGAAAGCTGATAGGATGATCCGCTGGAATCGCTGCTCCATGGCTAGCCCTCCTCACGAGGGGAATTTACCACTTTGCTAGCTATTCTCCAATGCCCGTAACCTTCACGCTGGCGTGCTTCGATTTATATTTTCGATTGAGAGAGATCAAGACCCCGGTAAGCCCCTCGATGACATAGGCGTTGGCGGCCGGTCCGGCGTCGAACCTCCGCGCGCCGATCCGGCGAATGACCTCCATGACCTTCTGCTTCGCGGCCTCGTTGTCGCCGCAGACCAGCACGTCGCCGAGCGCAGCGTCGGCGGACTGGAGATCGACCGCCGAGATGTTGTGCAGCGCGCCGACGACCGGCGCCTCATCGCCCAGGATCTGCTGCGCCTCGAGCAGCGCGGAGCCGGCGGCCGGAACGAAGGGCCTGCCCTTTTTCAGCGGCACCACCGCGTCGATGACGGTCTTGCCCGCGAGCTGGCCTTTTAGCTGCGCGACGGTCGTCGCATGGCCTTCGTAGGGGACCGCGATCACGACGAACTCGGCCTCTTTAACCGCCTCCTGATTGGTCTCGCCCTCGAGGGCGCCCCGTGTCAGGCTCTTCCTCAAGGACTCGACGACGGTTTTGGCCTTCTCCCTATCGCGCGACCCGATGATGACCCGGACTCCCGGAGCGGCGAGACGCAGCGCCAGCCCGCTCCCCAGACTGCCGGTCCCCCCTACGATGGCGACGTTAATATCCTTATCCATGGCTCTTAGCTGCGAAAGAGGTCCTCCGCCTCCGGCCGGAGCAGCTCCTGCACCGATCCTTCCCCCTTTTCTGCGCCATAGCCGCGAATCACAACAACCGGGACGCCGTCTCTCTTTCCCATCACCAATTCCGCCGCGGCTGCCAGCTCGTCGGCCGCCGCCGCCACCGCAGCTCTCAACTCGTAACCGTATCGGTCGTTTCTTCCCCGATCATCTTTCAAAGGCTTGAGACCGGACACGCCGATAGCCACATCCACCGTTCCCAGCCGCCAGGGACGACCGAAGCTGTCGCTGATGATGACGCCTGGAGCGACTCCGCCAAGCCGCCCGATCTCTACCCTGATCTCTCTTGCCGAGCGATCCGGATCGCGCGGCAGCAAAGCAACCAACCCCAGCCCCACGTTGGACAAATCCACGCCGGCGTTGGCGCAAATAAAACCGTGGTGGGTCTCGACGATGATCGTGCCGCCCCCTTTTCTGACGATGCGACGGCTCTCGCTTAAAATGATTTCCACGAGCCGCGCGTCTTTATTGTTGAGCTCGCGCGCCAGTTCGATGGCGTGGGCCGAAGGCCGTATCGCATCCAAGCGGACGATCCGTCCCTCGGCCTTGGAGACGATCTTGTGGGCCACCACCAGGATATCTCCCGGAAGCAGGGCAACGTCGTTGCGGGAACAGCCATTAAGGATGAGCCTGGCGACGGACTCGCCTTGCCGCACCTCGGCTATATTCTCAAGCCCTATGATTTCAAGCCGTCGCATGATTTTCCAAAACGGCCGGCGTTTTCCAAGGCGCGGATGATGCCCATCTTTAAAGCCGTCTCGTAGGTTCTCCCGCCCCTGGCCGCCGCCAAGAAACGCTCCAGATCCTTAGGCTCGTCGATATCGAGGGCGATGCTATCGTTTTCCACGATCATTGGCGTCAGCCCGGCCGCCTCCACCTGAGCCAGGTGGTAGCTGAAGCTGTCATAGCCGAAGCCGAGCTTGATTACACCAGGAGGAGAGAGCAAAAGCGCGTTGGTCCCCATCCGGTCATGCGATGGCGTCAAGAGCGCGAAGGGGAGATTCATGTCGTGGCCGGAGATCTGCCCCAGGAGAAGCTCGATGTCGCCGGAGCGGACCAAGGGGATGTCTCCGGGAATAACCAGGGCGGCGCCGATCCCCGCCTGTCCCATCCTCGCGAGGGCAAAGAGCACCGCCTCGGTCTCCCCTCTTTCACTCTCTTCGCGGATCACATGGACTCCCAGAAAGGAGGCGATCTCGGAAACTCTGGCATCCCCCGTCACTAGGTAGACCCCGTCTAGCCCTCGGCTCAAAACCACCTGGCCCAGGACATCGCGCAGCATCGCCTCCGCCAAGAGCTCGCGCTGCGCCACGCCGAGCAGCGGCGAAAGCCGCTGCTTTGCGTTGGTGAAACCCTTGGCCGGTATCAACGCTGAAATCTTCATCTTGGTTACATGTAACGCAGCGAGGCCAAAACGTCGCGCGCCACTCGCCTTTTGTCCTCGAGCGAGTCCATGCGGATGGGGGCCGCCAGCGCCTGGAGTCCCAGCGCCTCGATGTTTTCCTCGAGAGCCCTATCCTCGGGGGCGATCATGATCTTGTCGAGAAAATCGGCATAGGCCTTTGCCACCCCCAGGGCCGAGACCTCAAAGCCCGCGCCGGCCATCAATTTATGCGCCGGGCCGCTCACCGGAGCGCCGGCGATAATCGGACTTACGGCCGCCACGGGAGATTTTGTTTTCGTCAAGGCTTCCCGGATTCCCGGAACCGCCAGTATCGGGCCGATGCTGGTAATAGGGTTGCTCGGGCAGAGGATCACGGCCTCGGCCGTCCGAATCGCGTCGAGCACCCCGGGCGCCGGACGGCTCCTCTCCGCCCCGGCAAAAAAAACCTTCTTGACTTCATCCGCCCAATGCCTTTTGACGAAATATTCCTGAAAAGAGAGCTCCCCCTCCATAGTTACGATCCGGGTCTCGACCCGATCATCGGACATCGGCAGGATAGTCGCCTGAACCCCCAGCGCCCCGCGAATCCGCTCTGTGATCCCGGAGAGCGGCACTGCTTCAGCCAAAAGCCGCGTGCGAGTGATATGAAGGGCGAGATCCCGGTCTCCAAGCTTGAACCAGCTCTCGCCGCCATATTTTCCCAGCCACTCCAGCGCTACGAAGCTGTCATCCTGGATTCCCCAGCCTCTCGCCGCGTCGCCCAGTCCGGCAAGAGTGTAAGTGATGGTATCGAGATCGGGACAGACGCGCAGGCCGTGACAAACAAAATCATCGCCCGTATTGCAGATTATGACAAGCTCTTTGGCGGCGACCTCAAGGCTCAAGCCGTGAACGAGCTTCGCGCCGCCTGTTCCTCCGGTCAGAACAACCAACATCCATTCCCTATGCTAAACCCTTTGAACTTTTCATCGTGCCCGCGGCTCGTGCCCGTGCTCGTTAACCCTGCAACCCTTGAACCCTTAAACCACCCTGTCCTTCATAGTCCGCGAGCCCTCGAACGGTTCCGTTCCGGACCAACCCGTCCTCTCCGCACAGCCGCTTCACATGCGGCAAAAGGGAAGCCGGAATAAACTTCTCGCCCTGAAAAATAAACTCCGGGTAAACGGCCAGCCGCGGGCGCAGCCGGTAGCCGGCCTCGGCGGTCTTGCGGCTCAGGAGCGCCAGCGCCGGCCAGGGCGCCTCCGGATTGATGTAATCCGGCGTCAGCGGAGAGACCCCGCCCCAATCGTTGATCCCGGCGCGGAGATAGAGCGGGTAGCTTTCAGGCGTCAGATTCGGCGGCGCCTGGATGTTCATCTCGCCGCCCAGGATAAGCCGCGCCAGGGCGATGGTCTTGAGCATCTCCTCGACGGACGGCTCCGGATGATCACGCATGAGGATCTCCGGTTTGGCGCGAAAGTTCTGAATGATGACCTCCTGGATATGGCCGTAGCGCTCGTGCAGCTCGCGGATGGCAAAAAGAGAGTCGATTCTTTCCAGCCAGCTTTCGCCGATGCCTATGAGTATTCCCGTAGTAAACGGAATGCGGAGCCTCCCCGCCTCTTCGATGGTCTTCAGCCGAAGCGCGGGTTTTTTGTCCGGCGCGTTAAAATGCGGCCCCGACGGCAGCAAGAGTCGCTCGCTGAGGTTTTCCAGCATCAGGCCGAGACTGACGTTGACCTGTTTTAACCGCGCCAGATCTCTTTTCCCCATGAGCCCCGGATTCGAGTGCGGCAAGAGTGCGCTCTCTTCGAGCACCATTTTGCAGGCCTGGTAGAGATAATCGAGCGTGCGCCTGAGCCCCATCCGAGAAAGGAAGTCGCGCATTTCTGGATAGATCGCCTCAGGCCTGTCGCCGAGACTGAAGAGGACCTCGGTGCAGCCGAGACCCTGTCCTTGAAGGACGACCCGGCGCACCTCATCCAGCGTCATGGTCCTGGCGCCGGCCTCGTCCGGGGCCCGGCGAAAGGTGCAGTAGCCGCAGAAATCGCGGCACAGGTTGGTGAGCGGAATAAAGAGCTTCGGCGAGAAGGTCACGGTCTTGCCCTTGTGGCGGTCGCGCAGCTCCGCGGCACTGCTCAAAAGCGCGGCAAACTCCTCTCCTCTGGCGGCCGCAAGAGCAAGGGCCTCGCCCGGCTCGAGCTTTTTTCCCTCTACGCACTGCCGAAGGATCGTCTGCGCGCGCATCGTTGCATGAATAACTTATAAGAGGACGGGGGTCAACTACCGCAGCGCGAGAACCTCTTGTTCACGCTGTTTGATGATGCCTGACGTTTTGAGGTAATATGTGCCGGTTTTTGAAGACAAACCCAAGGCGGCGGCCGGACGATGAGGTACACTATGAGACAAATAAATTTTTTCACCGCAGTGTTCGTGGCGCTGGCATGGCTCTGCCCCGCCCTTGCCGGCTCGGCGGAAGGCCCGCAAAAAATCCGCATCGGCTTTCCCTCCCTGGCCTTTTCCTACATGCCGTTCTATGTGGCGCAGGAAAAGGGATTGCTGAAAAAATTCGGCCTCGAGGCCGAATACATCCAGATGCGCACCGGCATCCAGCCGCAGGCGGTGATCAACGGCAACATCAACTTTTTCCCCTCCGTCTCCACCGGGATAGCGGCGGCGGCCTCCGGGCTGCCTCTGGTCACAGTGCTGAATTTTTACAACGGCACGCCGTGGGTTCTCGTGACCAACAAATCGATCAACAAACCTCAAGACCTGGTCGGCAAGAACCTGGCGGTCTCCGGCATCCGGACCTCGCCCCATTGGTTTCTCCAGGCGGCGCTCAAAAAGTGGGAGATCCAGGAAAAACAGGTCTCGCTCATTTCCACCGGCGGCACGTCGTCCAGCTTTGCCGCCCTCACCAGCAATCAAGTCGTCGGCGCCGTTCTAACGCCTCCCTTCGACGACAAGGCGGTCTCGCTCGGCTACCAAAAGTTCATGTTCATAGGCGACCTGGCGCCTATTCCCTACGTGGGCCTGGTGACGTCCCAGGCGGAGGTGAAGAGCAGCCGCGATCGCATCCAAAAGACCATCGCCGCGCTGTTGGAGGCGGTCGCATGGCTGCGCGCCAACCGCGCCGAGTCGGCGAAGATGATCGCGGCCAAGTTCAAAGTAACGCCGGCGGAGGCGGAAAGGACCCACGAGACCATGGTGGGCATGTTTACCAGGGACGGCCGGTTGGATCCGCAAGTGGCCCGCGGCTACCTCGACCTGCTCCGCCAGGAGCGGCCCGTGCCGTCCGACCTCGGTCCTGAGAAGCTTCTGGATTTCTCCCTGCTGCCGGCGGGATGATCCATGGACTCCTTATCCCGCATCGGTCTCATCATCCCCTCCAGCAACCGGCTGGCAGAGCCGCAGTTCCACAAGTACGCCCCACCGGGAGTCGGCGCTCATGTAACCCGGCTGCGCATGACCGGTAAGTGGCATAGACCTTTTGACGAAATTAAAGACGCCATCGCCGAGGCGGCCGCGGCCCTTTCCGACACCAACCCCGGAGTCATCGTTTTCAACTGCACCGCGAATTCTATGGAAGGGGGGCTCCAGGGCGAAGCCCGGGTGCGGGAAGTCGTCCAGAAGGCGAGCGGCTGCCCCACCAACACCACCGGCCAGGCGATCGTCGAGGCGCTGAAGCTCCTCCGGTTGAAAAAGCTGGTTCTTATAAGCCCCTATATCGCCGCCACCAACCGGCATGAGATTCAATTTCTCGGCGAGGCCGGCTTCGAGGTGATCCATGATCTCGGCCTGGGGCTCAGCGGCGGCGACGACTACATCAACGTCACGCCGCAGCGCTGGCAAGAGATCGCCATCCAAAACGCCCGCTCCGAGGCCGACGGTTATTTCTTGAGCTGCACGAACACGACTATGATCGAGGTGATCGAAGAGCTCGAGCGGGATCTCAAAAAGCCCGTGGTCACCAGCAATCAGGCGGCCCTGTGGGCGGCCTTGACAAGGCTTCACGTGAGCGGCCCGATAGCCGGCCTGGGCTCGCTTTTCAAGTCGCCTTCAGCTTCTCTTTGAGTCCGGTATACCTCCGCTCCACGCGAATGTTTCTCAGCGCGATGGCGAGCGCCCTCTTGGCCCCGACCAGCACGACCAGCTCCTTGCCGCGCGTGACCGCGGTGTAGAGGATGCTGCGGTGCAGCATCATATAGTGGGAGGTATGGAGAGGGACAAAGACCGCGCCGTACTCGCTTCCCTGGCTCTTGTGCACCGAGATCGCATAGGCCAGGCTCAGCTCGTCCAGCTCGTCGAAGCCGTAGGAGACTGCCCTGCCGTCAAAATCGACCGTCAGCTCCTCCGCCTCCCTCTCGATCCCGACGATCCTGCCCAGGTCGCCGTTGAACACGGCCTTGTCGTAGTTGTTTCTCAGCTGCATGACCTTGTCGCCGCGGCGCAATAGAGTCTCGCCGCGCTCGAGCGCTTCGCCGGCGGGGTTTAACAGCTTCTGCAGCTCGCGATTGAGATGGACCGTGCCCAGAAGCCCCCGGTGGACCGGGGTCAGAACTTGAACACGGTCAAAGGGCTGAACAGTTGAAGGGTTGAAAAGTTGGGCATCCCTGGAACCCTGGAATCCTTGAACCCCTAATCCGTCTTTGACCAACGTTTTGATCGTTTCCAGGATCTCCTCTTCGCTTTCCCGCGGGAGAAAAATAAAATCGCGCCGGTCGCGCTCGTCGCCGAACACCAGGGGCCGGCCCTGAAGGATCCGATGCGCGTTGGCGACGATCAGGCTCTGCTGGCTCTGGCGGAAGATGCGCCGCAAGACAACCACCGGCACGGCGCCGGAATCGATCAGGTTGCGGAGAACGCTCCCCGGCCCCACCGAAGGGAGCTGATCGACGTCGCCCAGCAGGATGAGATGGCTGCGCCGCTCCACCGCCTTAAGCAGATGATCCATGAGCGGGAGATCCACCATCGAGGCCTCGTCGATGACCACCACGTCGGCGTCGACCGGGTTGTCTTCGCCGCGCAGGAAGCGGCGCTCCCGGGGATTGTATTCGAGGAGACGGTGGATGGTCTTGGCCTCCTCCGCCGCCATCTCGCTCATGCGCTTGGCGGCCCTCCCCGTCGGCGCGGCCAGGGCAAAGGAGATCTCAGAGCGGCGCAGGATCGCCAGCAGCGAGACCAGGAGAGTCGTCTTGCCGGTTCCGGGCCCGCCGGTGATGACCAGGACCTTGTGGCGGAGCGCCTGGGTGATCGCCTCGCGCTGCTCCTCTTCCAACATCAGGGTTGAAGAGTCGAACAGATCCAAGTTGGAACTTTCCAACGCTTTCACCTTCAAACGAGAAGGGGTGGAGAGAAGGTCGCGGATGGCGGAGGCCACTCGGCATTCGGCGTGGTAGAGCTCTCTAGGGTAGACTCTGGCCGCGCCCTCCTCGGCCGTTTCTTCCAGGACAATCTCCCCTTGTCGCGCGAGCGTCTTGACGGCGCCTTCGGCGGCGCCCGCCTCGATCCCCAAAAGGGCCTCCGTATTGCTGATCACGAGGGAGAGCGGCACGAAGCAGTGGCCGTCGTCGGAGAACTTCCCGAGCACGTGGAGCAGCCCGGCCTCGACCCTCAACGGCGAATCCCCGCTGATGCCCATGGAGCGGGCGATGCGATCCGCCAGGACAAAGCCGATGCCGTGAATCTCCCGCGCCAGGCAGTAAGGATTCTCCTTCACCCTGGCTACGGTCTCCGCGCCGAAGGCACGATAGATCCTGAGCGCCAGCGCGCTTCCCACGCCATGGCCCTGGAGAAAGACCATCACATCGCGCATGCCTTTTTGCTGTTCCCAGGCGCGAAGTATGGTCTCAGCGCGGCCCTTCCCGATCCCCTGAACCTCCAGCACGCGCTCGGGCTCCTCCGAGAGGACGCGCAAGGTATCGAGACCGAAGGCCGAGACCAGCCGATGGGCATAAACAGGACCGATCCCCTTGATCAGGCCGGAGCCGAGATACCTCTCGATCCCGTCGAGCGTGGCCGGCTCCACCTTTTCCCACGACTCCGCCTGGAACTGCGTGCCGTAGCGCGGATGGACCCTCCACTGGCCGTTGACCTTGATCTCTTCGCCCTCGCTTACCGGGTAGATCTCGCCGACAACGGTAACCTCCTGGCTCCTGTTCACCTCCAAGCGGGCGACGGTATAGCGCCCCTCGGGATCCTGGTAGGTGATCCTGGTAACCGTCCCCTGCAGGGTCGATGTCTCCTTTTTTGTCTCTGCCACGGCTATCCTCGCCGCCTGATCCTACTCCAAAGCGCTAGGGAGAGAAAAGTATGCCGGGAGCCGCCCGATCCAGGGCCTTTGTTGATCGGGCAAAAAACCGCTATCATTCATTTACTGCGACCGACCTCCGGATAGGGCGGCCGCAGGAGGACAGGAGGCTTATCTATGTTTATCGAGGGCTTGTGGTTTGAGGTGGCGCTGATTTTTTTCCTTATCATGGCCAATGGTTTTTTCGCCGCCTCCGAGATAGCCGTCATTGCGACCCGCAAGACCAGAATCGACTCCCTGGTGGAAAAGGGCGTGCGCTCGGCGGTCGCCGTGGCCCGGCTGAAGGAGGATCCCGACCGTTTTCTCGCCACGGTCCAGATCGGCGTCACCCTGGTGGGGACCCTCGCCTCCGCTATCGGCGGCGCCGCCGCCATAGAGTTTTTGAAGCCGATGGTCGAATCGCTCCCCCTCCCCCTGGTAGGCAGGTGGGGAGAATCCGTCGCCATCCTGCTGGTGGTCCTGCCCATCGCCTATCTCTCCCTGGTCTTAGGCGAGCTTGTCCCTAAGTCCCTGGCGCTCCGTTTTTCCGAACGGATCGCCGTCCTCGTGGCCCATCCGATCGATCTTCTTTCCCGGCTCACCTCGTTTCCGGTCAGGATTCTCACCGCCTCGAGCAACGCCGTACTCTGGCTCTTCGGCGGCAAGGACGCCGGCGGCGCGAGCTTTGTATCCGAAGAGGAGGTGAAATCGCTGATCCGCGAGGGCGCCGCCAAGGGCATCTTCGACGAGACCGAAAAGGAGCTGATCCACAGCGTCTTTGAGTTCGCCGACACCCCGGTCAAGGCGGTGATGGTGCCGCGAACCGAAATCCACGCCGTGGACGTCAAAACGCCGCGCGACGAGATTTTGAAGAGCTTCGTGGAGAGCGGCTTCTCCCGCATCCCGGTCTATGACGGAGATATGGACCGGGTCGTTGGAATTCTCTACAACAAGGATATCTTCCGGGCGCTCCAGGAAAAGGGGGAGTTTCGCGCGCAGGATCTCCTCCACCCGCCCTTCTTCGTTCCCAGCTCGCTGCCGATCAGCCAGCTGCTGAAAGAGCTTCAGAGGAAGAGGAGCGCTATGGCCATAGTGGTGAACGAGTTTGGCGAGGTCGAAGGGCTCGCCACCCTCGAGGATCTTCTGGAAGAGATCGTCGGCGAGATCCGCGATGAGTCTGATCGGGAAGAGCGCGGGCCGGTCGAGCGGCTGCCCGACGGCTCGATGGTCATCCAGGGCTCCGCGCAGCTCAAAGACTTGAAGTCGGATTACAATCTTCCCTTCGAGGAATCGCCGGATTATCTCACGCTCGCCGGCTTCGTCCTGGCCAAGCTGCGGCACATCCCGCGCGGCGGGGAGCGGGTCGAACATGAAGGCTATCGACTCACGATCGTGGATATGGAGGGACGGCGCATCGTCAAGATCAAGCTCGAAGAGGCGAAGAAACTTTGAGGACGGCTGCCGATGGCCCTCTACCTGCCCGCCCTGGCGGGCCTTCTGGTCAGCGCCTATGTGTGGCGCAGCCAGAGATTCAATAAACCGATCGCCTGCTGGACAGAGGATTGCGACCGGGTGATCCGGAGCCCTTACTCCCGCCTGCTCGGAGTCCACAACAGCGCCATCGGCTTCTGGCTGTTTCTGGCGATTTTTTTTCTCGCCCTGGTGGTCCGGCAAGGATTAGAAGCCTGGTCCGGCCCGGCGCTCAAAGCTATCGCCCTCTTGTCCCTCATCGGCACCCTGGTCTCCTGCTATCTCGCCTACGTGCAGTTTTTTGTTCTCAAGGGCATCTGCAACTGGTGCCTGACCTCGGCTCTTTTGATTCTGGCGATTTTTATCCTGACCGCGACAACCGGCTAACCCCTTCACCGCTTACAACGTAAACCGAAAGGAGATGAAGAATGA
>MGSR01000187.1 GCA_001798565.1 Deltaproteobacteria bacterium RIFCSPLOWO2_12_FULL_60_16 | reverse complement strand
TCGGCAAAGTCACGAAAAAAATTCCTCAGCGAGCGCCGCACAACCTCCCCGGCCTCTTGAGCCTCAAGTCGCTCCCCCAGGGCCAGGCTCAAGTTGGCGATGGAGCGCCTGCGGAACGTGCGGAAGAGGTGGAAGCCGGTATCGGCCGTCGCCTCGGCCAGGAAAAACAGCAAGCGGCGCGGCAAGATCCTGACTGCGAGCCTTCCCAGCTCAAAGGCAAGCCACATGCCGACACAGGCGATATTTGCCGAAAGCCTCTCTTTCATCAGTCGATCAGCGCCTCCACCCCGTTGACAAATTTCGACACTAGCGGATAGTTCGCCACAATGTCAAATCTGCCAGGTTGCCCGGCCCAGCCCTTGTGCGAGCGTATCTGGCGGGAGCGTTGCCAGGGTTGATATATATTTGGAAAGCTTAGGAAAAACAGCGGGTTATCCATACAGCCCCCGCGCCCTTGCGTGGGCCGCGTTGTTTTTATTTGTAAATTTTTTATGATAAAGAAAACGTTTACGGTGCACGAGGATCGATACGATGCGGATGATGTTGCCCCCCTTGAAGGAGCGTCGCCAAGCGGACCGCTGCCTGACCGCTTTTTTTCGCTCCTACAAACCCTCGGATTTCAAGAAGGCGATCTCCTCGCTGTGCCGTTTTTACCATCTCAAGATGCCCAAAGTGGAGTGGTTTGAATATATCGACTGGGGCAAGACAGCGGGGAAGACCTATGAGAACGGCCAGATCTACCTGGTCCATCCGGAGAACTGGAAGCGCGGGAGAAAATATAACTCGGAGAGAAGGTGGATCAATACGGTCTACCACGAGTTGGGCCATTATATCTTTTGGGCGGACGCGGAGAGCAAGGCGGATAACTTCGCCTTTCGGATGGTCAGGGGGCTGAATAACCACCAATAGATCCCTGCCCCGGAGAGAGCGCTTCTGCTTACCTCTCTTCTTTTTTCTTGACCATGGATTATAAAGAGACACTCAACCTGCCGCAGACGCGGTTTCCCATGCGCGGCAATCTGCCGCAAAACGAGCCGTTGCAGGTGGAAAAGTGGCAGCGTGAGAAAACTTACTTTAAGGTTCTCGAGGCAAACAAGGGCAAGCCCAAATATATCCTTCATGACGGCCCGCCTTACGCCAACGGCAACATCCACATCGGTCATGCGCTGAATAAGATTCTCAAAGATATCATCGTCAAATCCAAAAGCATGATGGGCTTTTATGCCCCCTATGTCCCCGGCTGGGACTGTCACGGTCTGCCGATCGAGCTCCAGGTGGAGAAAAACATCGGCCGGGCGAAAAAAAATGCTCTGAGCAAACCCGAGGCGCGCCGTCTGTGCAAGGAATACGCCGAGAAATACGTCTCCATCCAGCGCGAGGAGTTCAAGAGGCTCGGGGTCTTGGGAGACTGGGCAGAGCCCTACCGGACCATCGATTACAGCTACGAGGCGGCGGAGATCCGCGAGCTGGGAAAATTCATCGCCGCCGGCTCCCTCTACCGCCGAAAAAAGCCGGTCTACTGGTGCGCCTCCTGTGTCACGGCGCTGGCGGAGGCGGAGGTAGAGTACGAAGAGCACACCTCGCCCTCCATTTACGTGAAATTCCCCGTAAAGGATGAAGGTGGAAGGATAAAGGATAAAGCTTCGTCCCTCATCCTTCATAATTCATCTTTTGTTATTTGGACTACCACTCCTTGGACGCTCCCGGCCAACCAGGCGATCGCGCTCCATCCCCGCTTCGTCTACCGTCATGTGAAAACCCCCGCGGGCGAGCTCATTGTCAATCAGGAGCTGGTTGGAGCGGTGATGCAGGCCCTCGGTTTCGGGCCGAAAGATTTTGCGGTGACTACCGGCGCGTGGAGCGGCTCCGAGCTTGAAGGCATCGTGTGCCGCCATCCGTGGATCGATCGTGACGTCAAAGTCATCCTCGGGGATTTTGTCACCCAGGATCAGGGCACCGGCTGCGTGCACATCGCCCCCGGTCATGGCCAGGAGGACTACGAGGTAGGCCAGCGCTACGGGCTGGAGGTCTTAGCGCCGGTGGATTCCGAAGGAAAGTTCACAGCCGAGGCCGGCGACCTCGCGGGAGAGTCGGTCTTCAAGGCTGACCGCAGAATCATTCAGAAACTGATAGACAACCAAGCCCTGCTCAAAGAGGAAAAACTGACGCATAGCTATCCCCACTGCTGGCGCTGCAAGAAACCTGTGATCTTCAGGGCGACGGAGCAGTGGTTCATTTCGATGGAGAAGAACGATCTCAGGCGGCTGGCTTTGGAGGCCATTGATCAGGTCGCCTGGATCCCGCCGTGGGGCCGCGAGCGCATCCGCGGCATGCTGGAAAGCCGTCCCGACTGGTGTATCTCCCGCCAGCGCTCCTGGGGCGTTCCCATCCCGGTATTCTATTGCAATCGCTGTCGGCAGCCGCGGCTCAGCCGGGAGCTCTGCGACCATGTCGCGTCGATTTTCGAAAGAGAGGGCTCGGACGCCTGGTATATCCGGCCGGTCTCGGAGCTCTCCCCGGCGGATCTTCGCTGCCCGGACTGCGGCGGAAAGGATTTCTCCAGAGAAGAAGATATCCTGGATGTCTGGTTCGATTCCGGCGTCAGCCATGCGGCGGTGGCCGAGCTCGACGGCCGCCTAGGGGGCCGTGCCGATCTTTATCTCGAAGGCAGCGACCAGCACCGCGGTTGGTTCCACACGGCCCTCCTCACCTCCGTGGCCACCCGCGGCCGCGCCCCGTACCAGAGCGTGCTCACCCATGGCTTCACGCTCGACGGCAAGGGGCGCAAGATGTCGAAGTCTCTGGGCAACGTGATTGCCCCGCAGGAAATTGCCAAGAAGTTCGGCGCGGAGATCTTGAGACTCTGGGTGTCGGCTGAAGACTACCGGGAGGATGTGAGAATCTCGGACGAGATCCTCAGCCGGCTGGTCGAGGCCTATCGCAAACTCAGAAATACCGCCCGCTTTCTCATCAGCAACCTCTATGACTTCGATCCGAATAAAGAGATGGTCGCGCCGGAACGCCTCGCTGAGCTGGATCGCTGGATCCTGCACCGCACGCAGCTCCTCTTGGGCCGGTGTCGCGAGGCCTACGAGAAGTTCGAGCTGCACGCGGTCTACCACGCGCTCAACAACTTTTGCAGCGTCGACCTGAGCGCGCTCTATCTCGACATCGTCAAGGACCGGCTCTACTGCGAAGGGGCGAGCTCCCCGGAGAGGAAATCCGCTCAGACGACGCTGTACCGGATTCTCGACACACTCGTTCACCTGATGGCTCCGATCCTTTCCTTTACCGCCGAAGAGATCTGGGAGCACATCCCCAAGCGGAGCGGGGCGGTGGACAGCGTCTTTATGTCTCAAATGCCCTGTCCGGACGAGTCCATGAAGCTCGTGGAAACGAAGAGCGAGAAGTGGGAGCAGATCTTCAGGGAACGGAGCGAAGTGTTAAAGGCCCTTGAAAAAGCGAGGGACGGAAGCATCATCGGTCATTCCCTAGATGCCCGGGTTGTCCTTTATCCGGAAGACGGCCAAGCGATCGGTCCTCTGCTCGAGCTGTTCAAGAGCGAGCCGAGGCAGGCGGAGGATATCCTAATTGTCTCACAGGGGAGCGTCGCGGCCGAGCAACCTCCCGACTATATGGATGAGCTGCGCGTTGCCAAACAGTCTGGGCAGCGCGGAAGCAGCATATTCGTCGGCAAGACTACCGAAGGGCATCCTGAAAAGTGCCTCTACGACAGCCCTGTCCTAAACTGCTACGTGGAGGTTTCCAAGGCCGAGGGACGAAAGTGCGAGCGCTGCTGGAAGTATGATCCGCAGGTAAAAGAGCCCGCCATGGTTTGTCCGCGCTGCGCCGCGGTGCTGGCTGCCGGAGCGCCCGCTTGAGCGCGAAAGGCAAGATCGTCTCCAGCCTGCTGGTCTTTATCGTCCTGCTCGATCAGCTCTCCAAGTTTATCGTCGATCGCACCATGCCGTTGAACCATTCGATCCCGGTGATCGAAAACCTCTTCAGCCTGACTTATATCCGCAACACGGGGGCCGCCTTCGGCATTCTAGCGGATAGCCACGCGGGCTTTCGCCTGCCCTTCCTCATTTCCTTCTCTCTGTTGGCGATCGGTTTCATTGTCCTGATGCTCAGGCGGCTGCCCGAGAGCCAGCGAGGATTGGTGATCGCCCTTACTTTCATTCTCGGCGGCGCGGTCGGGAACCTGGTGGACCGGGTGGTGTACGGCGAGGTGATCGACTTCCTGGATTTTTACTGGTTGCGGTTTCACTGGCCGGCTTTTAATTTCGCCGACAGCTTCATAAGCACGGGGGTCATGATCACCTTTTATTATCTCGTGCGCTCCAAGGGAGCGGATCCTTTTTCCGGCCCGGAGAACCGCTCCTCTTCGAGTTAACAAGGAAAAAAAGAGGAGTCTAGATCTCTGCTTGGGCGGCGGCCTCAACCGGGATGCCGGCTTCTTGAGCCGGGGCGCCCGGTTCCGTGAGAAAAGCCAGGCGGGCGGCAAAGCCGGTGGCGATGATGCCGAGCACAGTGCTGGTCATAAGCGGGACAAAGTAGCTGCCGGAAAAATCGAACAGATAGCCGCCCACGATTCCGCCCCCTCCCATTCCGAAGCTGGTAACAAGCGAGTGCATGCCGTAGACGGTGCCGAAGCGCTTCATCCCGAAGAGCTCCCGGGTGACGACCGCGTAAAGCGGCAGGACTCCGCCATAGGCGAGACCGAAGCCTACCGCGAATAGGTAAAAAGCCGGCAGGCTCTGCGCGAACGCCACCAGAAACATCGCCAGCGTCTGCAGACCGATGCAGCAGAAGACAGTTTTTCTGGAGCCGATAATATCCGCGGTGACGCCCCACATCAGGCGGCCGGCAGCGGCGGAGACGCCGATGACACCCAGGATGCCCGCAGCGGTGAGGTCGGCGATGCCCTTGTCCGAGGCGTAGGCGACGATATGGGCCAGGGGGAGCGAGTGGCTGACGCAGCAGGCAAGCCCGGTGACGACGAAGATCCAAAAGATTCGATTCCTCAGCACTTGGGACATAGTCCAGTCTGTGTCGGCTGTGCCCAGGATTCCGTTGAGCTCCCTGGCCTGTAGCTCTCTATCGCCTTTTTGCTCCGCCTCCGTTTCCCCTTCCCTGGGTTTGCGGATAATAAAGGCTGTGGGCAGGAGTATAAGCCAGCTCAAAAGCCCCATTGCCGCGAAAGCGGCGCGCCAGTCGACGACCGTAATCATGTGGCGCGCGAGCCAGGGAAAAAGGAGCGTTCCGACGCCTGTCCCGGAGAGGGTAATGCCCATGGCCAGCCCCTTGCGCCGCCTGAAGAACTGGAGAACCGCAGAGAGCAAAGGCGCCCGGTCAGCGGCCCTGCCGATGCCGGCAAGGACGCCGAAATAGAGGCAGAACTGCCAGAGGTTTTCGATCCGGCTCGAAAGGAATACCCCCAGGCCGAAGAGGATCGCGCCAAAGACAAGGATTTTACGCGTGCCGATTCGGTCTGAAAGCCAGCCGAGCAAAAGCCCGGCCGGAGAAGAGACCCACCAGAGAAGCGTGTAGGCAAAAGCGGTGGTGCCGCGGCCCCACCCGAATTCCTCGGCGACGGGCTTTAGAAAGACGCCGAAGGAAAAGTGGACCCCGGAAAAGACCATCTGCATCAAGAAGGCCGCGCCGAGAACCACCCAGGCCATGGGCAAGGCTCTTATTCTGTTGGTTAACTGAGGCACGTTCAGCCAGCTATACATGAGTTCAGTAACTAATGAAACCGCACGGCTGGGCTACGAAGTTATTATCTGCCCCCGGCTATCCTCTGGACGTGCTCGCGGACAATCTCCTTGGGGCAGAGCCGGACAAAGGCCTGCAGACCGAGGAAAATAAGCAGCACATCGTCGATTTGACCAAGCCCCAAGAGAACGTCCGGCAATAAATCAACGGGCGCGACGACGTAGGCCAGAATCAGGACGAGGAGCAGCTTCGGCCAAAGCGGCACACGGCGGTCTTGCAGCAGCCGCCAGAAGAGCTTCAGAAAACTCGGCAGATGATAAAAGAGCTGCCAGAGCCTGCGCGGCCCTAAACGCCACAGAGTTGCTAGACTGCCGAGCCTCATCAGTCCGCTATCTTGCCTGATATTCTTGCGCCGTGAAAGAGACCGGAAACCCAATGATTCACACAAGTGCGGTGAAGGCGTTTGATAAACGTCGAGCATCTCACTAGAGTCTTGTAATATAATGAAGCGAGTGAACTGCACCCTGTTGGCGCTGGGTTTTCGCCCCTTCTTTCTGCTGGCCGGGCTTTTCGCCGTCATTTTGATACCGCTCTGGTCCACCGTCTTTGTCACCAACCATACTCTTGCGACCTATTACGGTGTGGTCGGGTGGCACAGCCATGAGATGATTTTTGGCTATGCCGCCGCAGTCATGGCCGGCTTTCTGCTCACTGCGGCCGGCAACTGGACTGGAATACGCACGACTTCAGAGACGCCGCTGGCGGCGTTAAGCGCCCTCTGGCTCGCCGGGAGAGTCATTCCTTTTTTTCCCGCCGCCATTCCATCCTGGCTCACCGCCCTGGCGGATTTCCTCTTCTTTCCGGCGCTCATGGTTTTTTTGGCTATCCCTTTGATACGGAGCGGGCAACGGCGCAATCTCTTTTTCATCCCGCTGCTAGGCGCCTTCGCCCTGGCAAACCTGATGGTTCATCTCGAGGTAATGGGATTTGCCGAGGGTTTTGCGCGGGCGGGCACATTTCTGGGTCTGGATCTGATTATCCTGCTGATCGTGATCATGGGCGGCAGGGTGATACCGTTTTTCACCGAGCGGGCGTTGCCCGGCGTGAGCCCGAAGCGATGGTCGTGGGTGGAATGGCTATCCACCGCCAGCGTGATCGCCTTTATGCTTGCCGAGCTGTTTCTTCCGGATTCGATTTTGGCCGCGGTCATGGCCGGGCTGGCCGCTGCGAGCAACGGCCTGCGTTTGATCGGCTGGTACACGAAGAGGTTCTGGCCCGTTCCCCTGTTGTGGGTGCTTCATACGGGCTACGGCTGGATTGTCGTGGGGTTTTTTCTAAAGGCCCTGGCGGCTGCGGGTTTGGTCTCGCCCCAATGGACGATTCACGCCTTCACCGTCGGCGGGATCGGCGTTCTGACCCTGGGTATGATGGCCCGCGTCTCCTTGGGCCATACCGGAAGGCCGCTTGAGGCTTCCAAGTCCATGGCTATTGGCTTCGCCCTGATCAACCTCGCCGCAGTGACGCGTGGCGTAGCTCCCCTTTTCATTCCAAGCTTGCTGCCGGCACTCGTTGCCCTATCGGGCGGGCTCTGGATGCTCTCTTTTGTGATCTTTCTCGAGGTCTACACCCCAATCCTGATCAAACCGCGCGTTGACGGCCGTCCGGGGTGATACGAGCGCCGGCCATCCATTTGAATACCCTGAATGTTATGGGCTATGTTAACCGGCAAAACTAAAAAGTTGGAGGAGCGAATGTCATGAATTCCGCCGCGATAAACGAGCATCCGAGAATGAGCAAGGGGCTTGGAAGGCTCAAGGGAAAAGTGGCGATCGTCACCGGCGCCAACAGCGGCATCGGCCGCGCCACGGCCCGCCTGTTTGCGCGCGAAGGGGCGAGGGTCGTCTGCTGCGATATTCAGGAGAGTATCAACCCCAGAGTGGACAAACTGATTGAGCAGGATGGCGGTGAGGCCGTCTTTGCCCGCGTTGACGTGACGCTTCAGGCGGATTGCGACCGGATGGTCGCCACGGCCCTGGAGCGCTTCGGTGCCCTGGATATCCTCTTCAACAACGCCGGCGGCGGGGTGCGCAAGCTGATCCATGAGTTTACCGACGAAGAGTGGAACTTCGTGGTGAATTTGAATTTGAACGGGCTCTTTCGCGGGGTGCGCGCCGCCATCCCCCACTTTCTCAAGAAGGGGAGCGGCAACATCGTCAATACAGCCTCCACCTTCGGGCTTCTCGCCAGCGAGCGCTATCCCGCCTACTGCGCCACCAAGGCGGCGATCGTGAACCTGACGCGAGAGATGGCGCTCGACTACGGCGCGAGCGGGATCAGGGTCAACTGCGTCTGTCCGGGCAGCATCGAGACCGCCCGCTTTCGGGGCTACCCGCCTAAACCCACGCCGGGGTTTACCGAGGAGCAGCGCGCCAGAATGGCCAGCAGCAACAAAGCGCTGCTGCGCATGGGCCAGCCCGAGGAGATCGCCTACGCTGTTTTGTTTCTCGCCTCGGATGAGTCTTCTTTTGTCACCGGCCACGCCCTGGTGGCGGACGGCGGCCAGACTCTCGACGCGTGACCTGTTTGGGCGGCCGGGGTTCTTGCTCCCAATCACGCCTTAGCGGCGAACAACTTTCCCCGTTTCTCGCCAGCCAGGGGAAAATTCAAATTTGGAACGATTTTTGCTTACCTATTGACAGGAGTGTATGGTTTCAATAAAAAGCTTTTCTTGTGAAGGTCATAAAGGACTCCCAAGGGATTGCTCTGGTAGTGGTCGTTATAATCATGGCGCTCCTGCTATCCATCACCGGGGCATCTCTCCTTTTTAGCGGTCTCAATCTTAAAATAGCCAGCAATCTCAAGAGCACGAGCGTTGCTATACACGTTGCCGACGCCGGCATCCAGCATGCCCTGGCGCTAATCCCTTCGGGGACTACCTTTTCGTATACGACAGAAACGACACTTTTGAATTCCTATTCTTTCGGCAGCGGCTATAGTTATACGGTCACTGCCGTTAACGATGCAGCAAGCAGCGGCGGAAACAGCCGGACCGTTCTCACAGCAGTGGCCACACGCGCCAACAGCGCCACCAGGAAGGTTAGGGCCTATATCGGGAGATCGGCCAGCTCGTGGGCCCCTCCCGGGGCGGTCTATATTCCCGCCGGGTCAGGATCGGACGCCAACTTCAATACAACGGGGACCTTTTTCATAACGGGCAACGACACAAATTATTCGGCCGATACCAACCTGGACGGCAGCGCCGACAGCACCAGCGCGGGTCCGCAGGCGGCCATTTATGGTGCTGCGACCTCCAACAGTTCTACCAATGCCGAGGTTGTTAACAGCCTGAGCGGTACCGAGAAGACCAAGATACAAGGTAAAGATTATAACGCTGCTACTTCTCCCGCCACACCGAGTGTTTTTATATCTGCTGCCGCGATTGATGTGACCGCTCTCGTGAACGACCTTAAAAACCAGCTCGACACAGTGCAGTATCTTGGCGGTCTTTCCCGCAGCGCGACTGATTGCCCCACTCCCCGGCCCAATCCGCCGCTTGCCGCGTGCGTGTTCGGCAGCGATGCTCTGCCTCAGATTACCTATATCAAGCAGGATACCGGAACAGTGCGCTTTGATACCGGTAGTACCGTCACCGGCAGCGGGGTGTTGATCATTGAGGGAAAGGCCAATCTGTTTGGCAACTTCGAGTTTCACGGCCTAGTCATCAGCCTGGCTCAAGGATCCAGAGGGACGGAGGAAGATGAAAGTCAGCTCAAACTAAAACTCAAGGACAACGCGCGGATCTTTGGCTCTCTCTTCTTAGGTCCGGTCGGCGATCAGCTCAAATTTGACGTCAAGGGCAACGCTGCTATCTACTACAGCAGCCAGGCTATAAACATGGTTCAGACCCGTTGGGGTTCCGTTCTTCCCCAGCCTGCCAGACTCGTTGCCTGGAATGAGGTCATGCAATAACTGCTTGGAAAGGATGCTTCGAGATCGCGGGGCGGAGGGACCGGTCACTTATAATACGGAATATTATGAAGAAACGTGTGCTTTTAGCTGAGGATCACCCCGACACGGTTGAGGTGGTTAAGTTTGGATTGGAAAGTCTCGGCTATGATGTCGAAGTGGCGGAAAACGGGCTGGAGGCTGTAAAGAAGGCTGCCGCTCGGCGTCCTGACCTGATTGTCATGGACATGATGATGCCCGTGATGGACGGTCTGCAAGCAACCGCTCAGATACGGCAAAATCCAAGAACCAAGGATATCCCCGTATTGGCGGCAACCGCCCTGGGCAGCTTAGGGGATCAGGAGAGATTTTTGACCAGTGGCTGTAATGGTTATATTTCCAAGCCCTTTACCTGCCGGCAGTTAGATGCTGCTATTCAAAGGCTCTTTAACTCGCATACGCCTCGAACGTGATCCTTCCAGATTTGCCGGCTCCTTTTTGCCTCTGCTCAACTCTCGCGTGGGGTTTCATTCCCACACCGTCTCCACCAGACCCAGTTCCCGAAGGGTTTCATCCGCGGTAATGAGCGGATAGCCAAGATGGCGCGCGGTAGCGACGATGATTCTGTCCCGTGGGTGTTGGACTGCAGCGAGGCCCTGGGCCTGCAGAAGAATATCAGGGGTGTGAGGCTGGAGTTGGAAGTTGGGCGACCGCTCCATCTCCTCGACCCAGCGCGGGAAGGGGATACTGAGCCTAACGGCCTTTTTCTCGCAGAGAAAGAGGATCTCTTCTAGGACAGCGACCGGAACCACCAGTCTCTCCTTGCCCTCATCGA
>MGSR01000186.1:8394-10231 GCA_001798565.1 Deltaproteobacteria bacterium RIFCSPLOWO2_12_FULL_60_16 | reverse complement strand
ACCACCACGCGTCCCTTGGGATCCAGACGGAGCAGATCTTCGACGCAGTCGCTCTTGGTCTTAAGCTCCAAGAGCACATTGGGCTGCTCGGCGAAGAAGGGCACCACCTCTTTGGAGAAGCCGATGTAGGGGTCGAGCGCGAGACTATCCGTGATCTCCCCGGTGCCGATGCGGAAGAAAAGGCCGCGGTGGCGGCTGAGCAGCGCGTGCGCCTCGGCGACGAGATCGTCCACGTTGCTGAACACCTTGAGCGCCGGATTGTCCGCCAGATACTCCTGCAGGTAGCAGTAGCTGCACTCCATCGGACAGTTGCTGGCGAAATTGATTACGAAGTAGTTGCAGCAGACCTTGCCGTCGCTGCCCGGGCACTTCTTGAGAAAATCCCCCTTGTGGCGGGCCAGCAAGAGCCTTTGCTTGTGCGCGCCGAACGGGTCATCCAAGGTGGAAAGGGCCGCGCCGGTATCCGCGACGTAAACAAAAGGAACCCCGGGGAGCGCTCTTTTGAGGTTCCTATAGATCGGGCTCGCCTCCGATCCCGCCTCCACGATCACCTCACTAGGAAAGAAACTTTTCATATCTCTCTTCCGTTCAGCAGCTCAAAGATTTCCTTCATGGCCTTCTTTTCCAGGCTCTCGGCAAGTTCTCTCACCGACTTTTCCAGTTCCGCGCGGCTTGAGGCCTTCATCTGCACGCTCAGCTCGCCCCCCTCGAGACCCGGCGGAAACGAGACTTGGATTCGCGGACTGAGCTTCATCTCCTGCACCCTTTTTCGAATCTCCTCCTCCAGCCGGGCCAGGCGCGGAAAGCGCAGCCGCCTGAGCTCCTCCTTCATCCGTTTCAACTTGTCGCTGCGGCCCAGCCGGGGATCGGACGAGATCCGCGCGAGCGCCGCGCTACCAAGGACATCGCGGAAGCTTAACCCGTCCCGCAAAGCGATCTCCTCCAGCCAATCGAGGAAATCGCGGAAGTGGTTCTCCCCCAGTTTGAGTCCCTGGGCCAGATCCAGCAGCGCCGCGCGATCAGCTTCACTCAGCCCAAGCCACCGCTCCAGCGTCTGTTTGTGGAATCCCTTCGCGCTCCCGTAAGCGCGAATCGGCTGATTTTCCATCGTTTATTTCCCCTGTAAATTCAGCAAGTAATCCATCATAATCTAAGGCCTCTCCTTCTCTTCCTCTGCGGCGCGCGCCGTGCGCCAGGATCGCCACCCTGTGCGCCAGCTCCTCAATCGCCCATTTTCTCCTCTCGCCCTTGAGACCGGCGTCGAGGAGCTTTTTGATCGCCCTGACGCGAAATCGATCCAGCCCCCAGGTGGAGCGGGATAGCTGGTCCTCGTGCCCTCCCCTCTTCACAACCAAAGGAGCCGGGATCAGGTAGACCGGCGTGTCGATCGCAATTCTCAGCCACAGGTCGAAGTCCTCGCACACCGGAAAGCTTTCGTCGAAGCCTCCCAACCTTTCGAACAGCTCTCGGGTCATCATCACGGCGGAAGGGCTGACCAGGCAAAGCTTCAAGCTGGCGCGGAAGATATCCCCGGAAGGCTTGCGATGCTTGAGTTTCGGGTTCACGCGTCGTCCGTTTCGGACCCAGATCTCCTCTGTTTGGCAGATCTGCGCATCCGGCCGCGCCTCCATGAAGGCCGCTTGGGCGGCAAGCTTTTTCGCCAGCCAGAGATCGTCCGAGTCGAGGAAGGCGAGATAGTCGCCGCTGGAATACCGAACGCCCCGATTGCGCGCCGCGGCGACGCCGCTCCGCGCCTGAGTAAGCACTCGCACTGACGAGCCGTAGCGCGCCCGCAGTTCCGCGAATGTGCCGTCCTCGGAGCCGTCGTCGACCACGA
>MGSR01000186.1:5919-8375 GCA_001798565.1 Deltaproteobacteria bacterium RIFCSPLOWO2_12_FULL_60_16 | reverse complement strand
GCTCTGGGCAAGAACGGAATCGATGGCCTCGCGGACCATCGGCCGGCGGTTGCAGGTCGGGATGACGACGCTGACAACGGGTTTCATCTCTCTTTCTACCTAGCTGCTAACCAACTGATAAGTCAAGCAATGAAGGTTCTATTTTGGAGAAAAAAAGAGCGCAAGCGCCGGTTTAAAAAGCGGGCGTAAATTCGGTCAAATTATTATTGACAAGCCGCAAGCAGTCGGGATAGTATCCGGCGGTCTTTGTCTCGGACAGATGCTGGTCGATTCATGCGTACGAGACCTTAAATAACCAAGGAGGGTAGCTATGTTCGGCAAAAAAGAACCCGTGGGTGCGGGACGGAACGGCCCCCTGCTGATGATTTTGGGTGAAACCGCGCGGCTGGAGGGAAAATTCAACATCGCGGAATCGATCCAGATCGAGTGTGAGGTGGCGGGCGAGATCAATGTGGACGGCAAGCTGGTGATCGGCGAGAAGGGGGTGGTTCGGGCTGATGCTCACACCGCCGACGCCCTGATCATGGGGCGGTACGAAGGGAACATGGTAGCCACCGGCAACGTGGAGATCACCTCGACGGGCCGGGTCGCCGGCAATATCGAGACCGATTCCCTGGTCATTTCCAAGGGGGGATTCTTCAACGGCAACGTGATCAAGATTCAACGGGCTGAAATATCTCCGGAGCGCCGTACCGGGCCGTCGCTGCTGGATCCAAAACAGTTGATAGCCAAGAGATAGGCCTGAGCCCGGTATCTGACTACGTTAAGGAGCAGATCCCATGTGGCGCTGGAGAGGGAACAACTCAACCCCTGACCACGCTTCAACGTCCGTCATCGACCAGGGATGTGAACTTGAAGGGCGTCTCACTTTCGCCGGCACCCTTGTCCTCAACGGCAAATTCCGCGGTGAGATCTTCTCCGCGGACACCCTCCTGGTCGGAGAAACCGGGCAAGCGGAGGCGGAGGTGCAGGTCGGCGTCGCCATCGTCAGCGGCCAGATCACCGGCAACATCAGCGCGCGCGAAAGGGTCGAGCTGCGCGGCAGCGCGCGCATCTTCGGGGACATCGTAACCCCCGTCCTGGTGCTGGAAGAAGGCGTGGTCTTCGACGGCCGCTGCAAGATGAAGAACGACGAGGTCCGGGCCATGCAGAAAAGCTCCTGAGATTTCCCCGTCATGAATAAGAGCTACTCGATCCTGATCTTCCCGTGGCGCGGAACGCACATGCGACGCGTCGTCTTATCGCAAAAATCGCTCCGCCACCTGGCTGCGGCAGGGGTTGTCGTGCTGGCGACCGGCGCCTGGCTGGCCGGCGACTACCTGTGGATGAAAATACAAAAAAAGGGGATCACGGAGCTGCGCATGGAGGCCATGGCCCAGCGCGAGCAGCTCTCGGTCCTGCAGGAGCAGACACAAAATCTCCAGCTGCTGCTGGCCGACTGGAAAGGGCTCGAGCAGGGCATCAAGACCTCGCTCCCGCCCCAGAACAGGGCTTCGTTTAACGGCCGGATGGCGATAGCCGAGCTGGAGAAGAGCCTGTCCGCGCTGCGGAGCGAGCTGGAGAAATTAATCGCCTCGGTCCCCACCGTCATGCCCCTGGGCGGCCGCATCACCTCCGGAGTCGGGACGCGTCTCTCCCCGTGGACTGCCAAGCCCGAGTTTCATTCCGGCCTGGACATCCCGAATCCGATAGGGACGCCGGTGCGGGCGACCGGGGACGGCGTTGTGGAGGCCACGGGGGTGATGAACGGAAACGGCCTGACGGTGATCGTGAACCACGGCCAGGGGATCACGACACAATATTCGCATCTCTCCAAGACGCTGGTGAAGAAGGGAGACCGGGTCCGTCGGGGCCAGCAGGTCGCCGAGACCGGGAACACGGGGAAGAGCACCAGCCCCCACCTGCACTATGAGGTGCGGATCAACCGCGTTCCTGTCGATCCCCGCTCCAGCCTCGTCAAACAAAACTCTCCATCTTCTTGAAAAACTGATCGACCATCATCTTGGCGATGCCGCCGAGCATCCTCTGCCCCACGCCGGCGATCAATCCCCCGACCTTGGCGTCGGTGCTGTACTTCACCAGGGTTTGCGCGCCCTGCTCCTCCAGATCAACGGTCATGTCGCCTTGCATGAAGCCCGGCCCGCCCGACCCTTCGCCGCTCAGCACATAATGGGACGGCGCGGCCCTATCCTTGATAGAGATCTTTCCTTTATAGCTCCCCTTCACCGCCGCGATCCCGACCTTCATGGTCGCCTCATAGCGATCCGGGGCAAGCTCCGTAAGCCCTTCGCATCCCGGCATGCACTGCGCGATGATTTTCGGGTCCAACAGCACGTCCCAGACCCTTTGTCTCGGCGCTTTGAAAGTATAGCTGCCCTCGATTTTCAAGAGAGAACCCTCCTTTTGCTTCTTCAATAAACTTGCCTCTTTTTTAGCAGACTGCCAATCAGCCCTGC
>MGSR01000186.1:0-5860 GCA_001798565.1 Deltaproteobacteria bacterium RIFCSPLOWO2_12_FULL_60_16 | reverse complement strand
GAGCAAGAGTAAAACTGCTGCAAGGATGAAAAAACACTCAGTCCTATTGCTCTCCCTTCTTTACACCTCGCTCCCCTTCCAGCTTGATGCCCAGGATCAGGAATACCGCGAAGCTTTTTCCAAGGGCTATGCCCTGTTCTCCGCGGGGAGCCTCGCGGAGGCCGAAGAACAGTTGCGCAAGGGCCTCGGCGGCAATTTCGTGCTCGAGGATTACAGCCTCTACTTCCTCGGCGTCCTCTCCTCATCACGCGGGCGGCTGGAAGAGAGCCGCCAATACTTCCTGCGGCTCAAGCAGGCATTTCCCCTGAGCGTCTGGTCCGCGCAGACCGACCTGGAGCTGGCAAGGCTGGCGCTGGCGGAAGAAAACTACCAGGAGGCCTCAGCCCGGCTCCGCGTCCTTCGAGCCCTCAAGGTCAAGAGGGAGATCTCCGATGAGACCTTCTATCTCCTCGGCCAACTCCATGAGCTGCTGGGAGAGCCCGAGCAGGCTTACTCCGTCTACCAGGAGCTGCGCCGCGTTTCGCCCCTCTCCTCTTGGGCAGCGAAGGCCCGCAAAGAGGCGGGCAGGCTTAGAACGCAACAGCCCGAGCGGTTCGCCTTGACCAGGGTCGAGCCTTTGTTGGGGGAAGCAGAGCTGTTGGCGCGAGAGAGAGATTATGCGGAGGCGGAAAAGATCTACCGCCAGCTCCTCGCCCTGGTTTCCAAAGGTCCGCTCCGCCCGCGCTTTCTCCTGGGCCTGGCGGATATTTTTCGGGCGGCGCGAAAGCGGGAAGAGGCGCTATCTCCCCTGAGCGAGATCGCCGAGAAATATCCGCAGAGCCCGGAGGCGCCCGCCGCCCACTATCGCCTGGCCGAGATCTACTGGAACCGCGATGAAAACCTTAAGGCGCTCGACTATTTTAAGCAGTTGCGGGAGCGCTATCCCGACGGCCCCTTCAACGATCGGGCCCATGTGGCATCGGCGCGGATCTACGAATCCCTGGGCAAACCGGGGGACGCCGCGGTCCTGTATCGGGAGTTTTCCCGGAGATTCCCCGAGAGCCCCCTGCGCGACGAGGCGCGCTGGAGACTGGCGTGGGCGTATTATCTGCAGGGGAACTACGAGCAGGCCCACAGGGCCTTCCGCCGTCTGGCGGCCGGAAAGGAGGGAGGGCCGTATCAAACTCCCGCCCTTTACTGGCAGGCCCGCACGGCCCAAAAGAGCGGGCGCTCGGAGGAGGCCAGGCCGATCTTCCTCAGGATTCTCAACAGCCGGGAGGAGAGCTACTACAAGGGGCCGGCCCGCGAGCGGCTCGAGAAAATGGGCGCGGCCATGGAGCAGAAAAAAGCGGCGGAGCCGGACCCCGCGGCGGGGACCGCGGTCTCTCTCGATCCGGAGCGCCTGTTTCACCTCTCCCGCGCTCAAGAGCTGTCGCGCATCTCGCTCCATCACCTGGCGGTGGTCGAGCTGGATGAGATTCGCGACTCGGCCCGGGACAGCCTGCCCGCCAAGCTCCTGCTGATGCGTGAGTACGCGGGCAACGGCGCCTATGGCCGCAGCGTCGCCCTGGCGAGCCAGATTCCGCTGGTCTCCGACGATCTCGCCCGCCACCGCTTTCCCCTGGCCTTTTGGGAAACGATTCAAAGAATCGCCCGTGAGAAGAGCATCGATCCCTATCTGGTGCTGGCCCTGATCCGCCAGGAAAGCGTTTTTGATCCCAAGGCGCTCTCGCCGGCGTCGGCCTACGGGCTTATGCAGCTCCTTTCCTCCACCGCGGCCACGACGGCTGCCCGGCTCGGACTCCCCTCACCCGGAGCGCCGGGGCTCTACGACCCGGAGACCAACCTGACGCTCGGCATACACCACCTGAAAGAGCTCCTGCAGCGCTACGGCGATAATCCGGTGAAAGCGACCGCGGCTTATAACGCGGGACAAGCTGCTGTCGCGCGTTGGGAAAAGCAGATCGTAGCGGAGGATGAGGACGAGTTCATCGAGCAGATCCCGTACCGGGAAACCCGCGTGTATGTCAAACTAGTGCTGCGCAATTATCGCGTTTATCGGGCGATCTATGAAGAAGCGAAAAACCAAAAGCCCGTCTCGGAATGAGGCGCCGCTGATCGGCATCACCCCGGATAGGGCGGCGGGCCGGCCCGGCGTCTCCGGAAACCAGGCGGAGCCGTTGCTGGTTCTCCAGGAGCGTTACACCCGCGCCATTCAGGAGGCGGGGGGCGTGCCGTTGATTCTCCCGATCGGCGCCTCCGGAGCGGCGCTGCGCCGAATAGCCGACTCCGTGGACGGCATTCTGGTCAGCGGAGGAAATTTCGACATCCATCCAAGGCTCTACGGCGAAGAGCCGACCGAAGCGCTGGGGCAGGTGAAAGAGGAGCGGACCCGGTTCGAGCTGGAGCTGATCTCGCTCGCCCTGGAGAGAGACCTCCCGCTGCTCGGCGTCTGCGGCGGGGCCCAGGCTATCAATGTCGTTCTCGGGGGCTCTCTTTATCAGGACATCGCGCGCCAAATCCCGGCGGCGGCGGAACATCAGCAAGGGGCGTTGAAAGAGAGAGGCGGCCATAAGATAAGGATACATGACGGCACCCTGCTTAAGAAAATCGTCGGCCGGCAAGACATCGAGGTCAATACCACCCACCATCAGGCGGTAAAGAGGCCGGGCCGGGGCCTGATCGTTAACGCCTCCGCGGCGGACGGCGTTATCGAAGGCATCGAAAGTAAAGACCACCCCTTCGTCCTCGGAGTCCAGTGGCACCCCGAGTTCCTGAGCGGCAGGGACGCGCGCCAGCGAAACATCTTCGCTTCTTTTGTGCGGGCCTGCAAGGAGTCCGGAAAATGAAATGGTTTTCTTTTTCGAGCCTTAGAAGCCGGCTGCTGCTCCTGGGATTTTTCGCCGTCATTCCGGCGCTGGAGCTCACCATCTCGGCCTACTTCGATCAGCGCCGGTTGGTCATCGCCAGAACCAAGGAGGAGGCGCTCAAGGCGGCCCAGCTTGTCGCCCGGGATTACGACGACATGATTGAAGGGGCGCGCCAACTGCTCGTCGCCCTGGCGCAGCTCCCCGAAGTCCGCGCCGGCCAGGGAGCCAGGTGCAGCGCGACGCTCGCGGGCCTGTTGAAACAATACCGCCGGTATTCCAACTTCGCCGCTGTCAATGCCGGCGGAGAGCTGTTTTGCAGCGCCGTGGCGCCGACGGGTCCCATCAGCCTCGCCGACCAGCCCTGGTTCCAACAGGCGGTCGGCGCGCGCAAGTTCGTGGTCAGCGAATATGTGACCGGGCACGCCAGCGGCAGGCCTTCGATTATCCTCGCCTACCCCGTGCTCGATGAAAAAGGGCAAACACAAGGCGCGGTATACGCCGGCCTGGAGCTGGCCTGGGTCACCGAGCTCACCGTCAAATTGAGCCTGCCGGCCGGCACGACGCTTACTCTTGCGGACCGCAAAGGCACGGTTTTGGTTCAACACCCCGGCCCGGCAGATTGGCTGGGAAAAACCATTCCCAACGTCGGCCTCTTTGGAACCATTCTGGCCAGGCGGGAAGGCGTAACCGAGGATATCGGTCCGGACGGCAACCGGCAGCTCTTAGGGTTTGCCGCGATAGCAGGGGCCTCGGAGCGGGATTTCTACGTAACCGTGGGATTTTCCATGCAAGGCCTGTTTGCCGATGTCGACCGGGCCTTCAGGCGCGACTTCTTATGGCTCGTGGTCGTGGTATTGCTGGTGATTACCGTAACGTGGATAGCGAGCGACATGTTCGTCCTGCGGCACGTGAATACGCTGCTGGGCGCCACGCAGCGGCTTGCCGTCGGCGATCTCAGCGCCCGTACGGGTCTACCCACACGCGGACAAGGCGAGCTCGATCAACTGGCGCACGCCTTTGACGAGATGGCCGGCTCGCTCCAGAAAGCTGATAAAGAAAAGGCGGATTTCACCGCCATGATCGTTCATGATCTGCGCTCGCCGCTCACGGCCGTAACCGGCGCGGCATCCATCTTGACCGAAGGCATGGTCGGGCCGATCAGTGAAGAGCAGCGCAAATGGACGACAAAAATACTGGCCAACACGCGGCGCATGTTGGATCTCACCAACGACTTTCTCGACCTCTCCAAACTCGAATCCGGCCGCATCGATCTGGTGAAGGAGAACGTCGACCTGAAACCGGTGATCCAGAACAGCCTCGACAACTATGCCGTCCTGGCCACGGACAAAAAGATCTCCCTTGCCGGCCGCCTCGACTCCCAGCTTCCCAAGATCCAGGCCGATCCGCGCCGCCTTGACCAGGTCTTTTCCAATCTTCTGGGCAACGCCATAAAATTTACTCCCGAAGGCGGAGTGATCGAGGTAGGCGCAACCGACGGACCCGCGCGGGAAATCAAGATCTGGGTCAAAGACAGCGGCGTGGGAGTCTCCAGCCGGGAGATCGACCAGCTTTTTCAGAGGTACCGCCAGACAACAAGCGGAAAAACGTCAACCCAGAAAGGCACCGGGCTCGGGCTGGTCATCTGCAAGATGATCGTGGAGGCCCACGGCGGAAAGATCTGGGTCGAGAGCGAGGAGGGACGGGGCACGACTTTCTTCTTCACACTGCCTGCCTGATCCCGGCAGATCTCACCCGGCGACCAGGCCTCTGAGCTTTTCCAGCTGCGCCACGGAGCAACAGACGATGATCCCGTTTCCTTCCTGGAGCCGGGCGTCCGGGCCGGGATTGAGCTCGTATTTGTCCCCGCGAGCGATCGCGATCACCGTAAGGCTCGCCCTCTCGTAGATCCGGGCCTCGCCAAGCGTGCTTCCCACGAGATTCGAGCCTGAGGGGATCTTGGCCTCCGCCACTCTCACGTCATCCCCTCCCGCCCGCAGCATCTTATCCAGGAACGACACCACGGTGGGACGGGTCATCACCGAGGCCATCCTGAGACCGCCGATGAAATTCGTGGAGACCGTTTCGTCCGCCCCGGCCTTGAGCAGCTTGACCCGCGACTCGTCCTCGTTGACGCGCGAGACGATTCTGAGATTGGGATTCAGCCCGCGCGCCGTAAGGATCACAAAAACATTGTCCCGGTCCTCGGGAAAGGCTGTGATCAGCCCCCTGGCCTCCTTGATGTGCGCCCGCATAAGCGTCTCATCATCGGTCGCGTCCCCCTCGACGTAGAGAAACCGGCCGATCTTGCTCATCTGTTTGATCCTGTCGCTGTCCTTGTCGACCGCGATAAAAGCAACCTGCGTCTTGAGAAATTCCCCGGCGATGTGCCGCCCGGTTTCGCCGATGCCGCACAGGATGATGTGATCCCTGAGCTGGCCGATCTCTGCATCCATTCTTCTCCTCCCGATGATGTCTGTGAGCGTGCCCTCGACAACGAAGGCGGTCGCGGCGGTCAGTCCATAGGTCAGGGCGCCCACTCCGATCATGATCAAAAACATCGTAAAGACCCTGCCTGTGGGAGTCAGTGGGTTGGTCTCGCCGTATCCTACCGTCGCCAAGGTGATAATCGTCATGTAGAGGGAATCGAAAAAACTCCATCCTTCCACGACCTGGTAGCCGACTACACCGGCAATCATGGCCAGCAGCAGGAACATGATGGCTGTCAAGAGCCTGCGGGTGGACGTATCCATTTTAGGTATTAGTCATTGGTACTTGGTAACCTGTTAGGGAAATTCCTCCGGAATCCGGAGGCCCCGAGCCAAGGAACCACACGACGCTCCCATCAGTCGCGTTTCTGCGCCCTCATGAGGTTCTGCGCCAGACGCCAGCGCAGCACCTCCGTGGCTCCTTCCGTAATGCGAATGCTCCGCACCTGTCGGTACCACCACTCCAGAGGCAGGTCTTTGGTGAGCCCCACGCCGCCATGCACCTGGATGGATCGGTCGACGATC
>MGSR01000185.1:5394-5609 GCA_001798565.1 Deltaproteobacteria bacterium RIFCSPLOWO2_12_FULL_60_16 | reverse complement strand
GATCAGCATGATGCCGAGCCAGAAGTTGGGGAGAGAGACTCCGACAAGGGCGAGCCCCATACCGACGTGGTCGAAAAGCGAATCGTGCTTGATGGCGGAATAGACGCCGATCGGGATCGAGATCAGGAGGGCGACCAGCAGGCTGGCAAACGCCAGCTCTATAGTGGCCGGCAACCGCTCAAAGACGAGTTTGGTAACCGGCTCGCCGAATTTCA
>MGSR01000185.1:5204-5346 GCA_001798565.1 Deltaproteobacteria bacterium RIFCSPLOWO2_12_FULL_60_16 | reverse complement strand
TCCAGCCCCCAATCGTGCCGGGTGCGCCGAATCTCAGCGTCGGTGGCATCCTCGCCCAGAAGCAGGCTCACTGGATCCCCTGGCGCGATGTGCATCAGAAGAAAAACCAGGAAAGAAATGCCGAGGACAACCGGGATCGCAC
>MGSR01000185.1:4078-5175 GCA_001798565.1 Deltaproteobacteria bacterium RIFCSPLOWO2_12_FULL_60_16 | reverse complement strand
TCACGCCCCTCCTGAACCTCAGAAGAAACGGCGGGCGATCAGAGCCAAAGGCGCCCCTACAGTCCCAGTTGCGCGAAGGATTGATCGAGGAGCTTGAGCGCCCGGTCGATCTCGTCCTTGGTGACATTGAGCGGCGGGGTGATGCGGATGACGTTACCCATCAGCCCGCCCTTGCCGATAAGCAGTCCGTTCGCCTTGGTGCGCTCGAACAGTCTCCGCACCGCCTCGCCGTCCGGCCTCTTGTGCTCTCCGACCAGCTCGAGCCCCTGCATCAGTCCCATCCCCCGGACATCGCCGATGACCGGATACTTCTGCTTTAAGGCCTCGAGCCCTTCGCGCAGGCGCCGCCCCATGACGCGCGCGTTGTCGACAAGATTCTCCTCCTCGATCACCTGGATCGTGGCCAGGGCCGCGGCGCTGGTCACGGGATTTCCCCCGAAGGTCGAGATCGTCAGTCCCTTCATGCTGTCGGCGATCTCGGCCCGGGCGATGGTCGCGCCGATCGGCACGCCGTTGGCCATCCCCTTGGCGAAGGTCATGATGTCCGGCTCCACCCCCCAGTGCTCGATGCCGAACATTTTTCCGCCGGTCCTGCCCCAGCCGGTTTGCACCTCGTCGCAGATGAACAGACCGCCGTACTGGCGCAGGATCGAGGCGATCACCTGAAAATACTCTTTCGGCGGCGTGATAAAGCCGCCGATGCCCTGGATCGGCTCCGCCATAAAGGCGGCGATCCGCCCGGAGGTCTCAGTCTGGATCGCCTCTTCGAGATCTTTGGCGCACTTGAGGTCGCAGCTCGGATAGGTGAGTCCGAACGGGCAGCGATAGCAGTAGGCGTTGGGGATGTGGTGGATACCCGCGGCCGGGGTCGGGGTGAGGCGCCAGGCGGCGTGCGCGGTGAGACTCATGGCCAGATGCGAGCGCCCGCTGTAGCTGTGGCGCAGCGCGATCACGTCCTGGCACTTGGTGTGGAGCTGCGCGAGCAAAACCGCAGTCTCGTTCGCTTCGGTGCCGCTATTGGTGAAGAAAGACTTCTGCAAGCGCCCGGGCGTGATCTCGGCGAGCTTCTCCGCCAGGCGCACGTGCGGCTCATTGGG
>MGSR01000185.1:2734-4035 GCA_001798565.1 Deltaproteobacteria bacterium RIFCSPLOWO2_12_FULL_60_16 | reverse complement strand
ACCGCCCCGGTTACTTTCTCGTTGCAGTGGCCGACGCTGATCGTGACGATGCCGCCGAAGAAGTCGAGGTACTCTCTGCCCTCGACGTCGACCACGGTGGAGCCTTTGGCATGATCAACGACCAGCGGCTCCTTGTAGTAGTTGGCCACGCAGGAAAAAAGATACTTCCGGTGTTTTTCTATAATCTCCGCTTTGTCCATCCGGCTCTCGCCTAATCCAAGAAGATCCGAACCCTTAAACCCTTCAATCCTTTAACCTGCCTTCCTTTCAATCCTCTTAGTGTTGGCGCAAAAAATTGAGGATCGGAGGATGACCCTTTTCCGGCATCTCACGGAGATAACCATGCTTGCCGCCTTCGACGATCACCAGTTCGGCGTTGGGTATCTTCTCGGCAAGGGCCTGGGAAGAGGCCACATGATTGCCGGTCCCCCCTTCGCGGGTATCCTTGCTTCCGACGATGACCAGCGTAGGCGCTGTGATCGCGTGGATGAGCTCCGTGGTCTCGTGGCACTGTCTGGCGATAACGTGACGCAGATAGCACTTCAGCGGCGGAACCTCCTCGACGATGAGATCCTGGAACGTTTTCACGACTTCCGGGTGTTCGCGGACAAACTCGTCCGTGAACATGAACCCCGACCCCCAGTGATCGTGCTGGTATTTTTCATATCCTTTTTCGATCAGCTCAACACAGCTCTCTATGGGAACACCGCGGGGATAGTCTTCAAGCTCGTCGCGGTATTTTCCTGAGCCGCTGCCGGAAAGCACCAGACTGCGAACTTTCTCCGGGTAGTCGAGCGCCACCCACTGCGCCACACGCCCTCCCATGGAATGGCCCATGATGTGAGCTTTTCGAATCCCGAGAGCCTCCATCAAGCCGGCGCAGTCGCGGGCAAAGAGCCGCGTGGAGTAGGGCATGTCCGGTTTGTCGCTTCGGCCCAGACCGCGATGGTCATAGATGAGGAGCTGATAATGTTTGGAAAATTCCGGGACCTGAAAAGGCCGCCACGGCGCGCAGCTGATTCCCGTCCCGGCGATAAGCACCAGAGGATCTCCCTGACCGTAGATCTCATAGTAGAGATTGACGTCGTCGACCCTGACCTTGCCCTTCTTGACCGGCTTCAGTTCCTGCACTGGGAACTCCCTTGAGGCGGTAAATCCGGATTGCACGCTAACGAATCCGATCTAGCGTGTCAACAGAGATGAAATGCAAGTAACGATGAGCCCGCGAATCAAACCGCCGGAGGCGCCTCTCGGCTCGACTGAGCTCGCCGAAGTCAAGATCGATGCAATAGCTCCCTCGG
>MGSR01000185.1:0-2704 GCA_001798565.1 Deltaproteobacteria bacterium RIFCSPLOWO2_12_FULL_60_16 | reverse complement strand
GGAGCAGTGCTTTAACCGAACCTTTTCGTCTCTACGTCCGCAGCCTCACTCGCGCTCCCCTCGGTCGCTCCGTAAAGCGAGGGGGCCTAGCGACTTAGTTATTCGTTACTCGTTGACTCGTTAATCGTGAATCTAAATGCGAATAACTAATACACCAATAACCAGTAACCAAACCGGGGAGCGAGTCAGGTCCCCGAGCGAACCTTTCCCGGGCCGTAGATAACCCTTCCGGGCCGGGCGCCGGTGTGGCCCCCGCCGTCGATCACCAGTGCGCCATTGACCAGCACGTAATCGATCCCCTTGGGATACTGCTTGGGATTTTCATAGGTGGCCGTGTCGGAGACGGTATCCGGATCGAAGACCACGATGTCGGCCCAATAGCCCTCGCGCAGAAGGCCGCGCTCCTTGAGCCCTAAGAGCTGAGCCGGCAGAGAGGTCATCTTGCGGACCCCATCCTCCAGGGTCAAAACTCGCTCCTCACGGACATATTTTCCGAGGACCCTCGGATTAGTCCCGAAGCTGCGCGGATGCGGTTTGCCCGGATAGTTGAGATTCAACGCGCCGCCGTCGGAGCCGACCGAGACCCAGGGCATGCGCATCACCGCTCTGACATCTTCCTCGGACATCGTATGGTGCACCCCGGGGACAAAGGCCCCCTCTTCATAGATGAGACCGAAGCAGGCGCTCGCCGGATCCTGCCCGCGTGTCTTGGCAATCTCGGCGATGGTTTTTCCCTCGAACGGCTTCAGAGCAGGCCTGTCGAACCGGGCCGCCACCACACCCTCCCAGCCGCCGTGCTCGTTGACATACTGCTTGAACTCCGGATCGCCGATAACCCTCGCGCGAAAGGCTGGATTTTTGAACTGCGGGATGGTCTCGCTCGCGGGGGCATTCTGCACCCAGCGGGGAAACAACCTGCGCCACGGATGCTGCATCGCGGTGTAGGGATACTGGTTGGCTGTTATCTCCAGCCCCTTCCTGCGCGCCTCCTCGATCTGCTCGATAACCTCGCGAACGCGTCCCCAGTTGCTCTTGGCCCGCATCTTGAGGTGGTAGATGTGAACCGGTATGTCCGCTTCCACGGCAACCCGGATCGCCTTCTCCAGCTCCTCAAAGATATCGAAGCCCTCGCTGCCGAGATGGACCCCGTAGTAGCCGCCGTAGCGCTTGACCACCTGGGCCATCTCGACGACCTCGTCCGGGTTCTCCGGCCCTTTGGCATGCCAGGCGGCGGTGAGACCCAACGCGCCCTCTTCCATCGCCTGCGCGATCAACCGGTTCATCTGCTGCCGCTCCGCGCGCGTGGCAGGCCTCTCCTCGAAGCCGACCACGACCTGTTTTACCTGCTGCGGCGAGACGCCGGAGGCGACGTTGATCGAAATGCCGCCCTTCATCACGCGCTCGAAATAGCCGGTGAAAGTGTTCCAATCCGTCTCGATGCCGTTGCGGCGCCGATGCTCGGCGCGGTACTCCTCCAGAACCGGACCCGCGAGCGGCGCCACGGTTTGGCTTTCGCCGATGATGTCCAGGGTCACCCCTTGCCGGACCTTGCTCTCGGCGTTGCCGTCGGCAACCAGCGGCTGATCGCTGTGGGTGTGCATGTCGATAAAGCCCGGCGCCACCACGAGTCCCTTGGCTGGAATCGTCCTGCCCCCTGAGGCCGGGTTTATCTTTCCAATGGCGGCGATCTTGCCGTCTTTGACTGCGACATCGCCGTAGAACCAGGGATTCCCCGTGCCGTCGATCAGTCTGCCGCCGTGAATGACGATGTCGTAAAGCGCCATGCCCGTTCTATCCGCTAAAGCCCAATAACACCGCCGTCGGAAGGGAACAAGATTTCACAGCTGAGCGGGCCACTTTCCCTGAATCGTCGCAGATCTTAGGGCCTCTTTCAGGCGCTTGAGAAAATCCGCTCGGGGTATCTCTTTAGCCCCCAGGCTCATCATGTGCCGCGTCGCCACCTGGGCGTCCAGCAGGTGAAAATCCCAGGCCTTCAATCGCTCGATCAACCGAGCCAGAGCCACCTTTGATCCATTGGATTTGTGGGAAAACATCGATTCCCCGAAGAAACACCTTCCCAGCGAAACCCCGTAAATCCCTCCCGCCAACTCTCCATCCAGCCAGGTCTCCACGGAATGGGCGAACCCTTCTTTGTGCAGACGGATGTAGGCCTTCTCCATCTCGGGAGTGATCCAGGTTCCGTCTTGTCCCGGGCGCGGGGTCGCCGCGCAGGCCCGGATTACGGGCTCGAAGGCCTGATCAAACGTGACCTTAAAAGTCCCTTGGTTGAGGATCTGGCGCAGGCGGTGAGAGCTGTGAAACTCCGCCGGCTCGAGGACCAGCCGCGGGTCCGGCGACCACCAGAGAATAGGCTGTCCCTCGCTGTACCACGGGAAGATCCCCAACTCGTAGGCCAGCAGCAGCCGCGCGCTGCTCAAGTCCCCGCCGACCGCCAGCAATCCATCCGGCTCGGCCTCCTCGGGCGGAGGAAAAATAATCTCATCGACCAGACGATAAACAGGCATACAGCAGGGCCTATCTTTCTCCGTTGAGTTCATAAGCAGCCCAAAAGAAGGGGTGAGGATAACTCTTCATGATCTTGAGCTGGGCTTGTCTCAAGGCCTCAGACTTTTTTGAACTCTTTAGATTACTATAAAACTCCTTCATCAACTCGTAACTGGCCCGGTCATTGACTTTCCAAAGC
>MGSR01000184.1:10799-20341 GCA_001798565.1 Deltaproteobacteria bacterium RIFCSPLOWO2_12_FULL_60_16 | reverse complement strand
GAAGCGCCGGCCATGAAAAAGCTCCTGGAAGAAATCGGTGCGGCCTCGAAGCAGCTCGAGACGGAGGAGCGTTCGACCCGGACCTACAGCAGCGCCGCGGAGAGCGCGCAGATCCTCCATCCCCATCGCGTTAAGCGGATTCTCCTGGTAACTCATCCCAACCACATGCTGCGCGCCGAGTTAACCTTTGAAAAGGCGGGTTTTATAGTTTACCCGGCGCCGGTCCCCTGGGAGCGTCTGTCGGCCGGGAACTTCGAACTGCGCTTCGGCCGCATCCCTCTCCTTCAGAACGTTGTCTACGAATATGGCGGGCTCGTGCTCTACTGGTGGCGGGGCTGGCTTTAGAAATTTTCCCCATAAGGGCGGATATCGATCTCGTGCGTCCAGCCGTTTCTGGGCTGCTTGAAGGCGTGGATCACGGCGGCGGCGATGGCATCCGGCGGGATTGCCGTGACGCTCGGCCGCTCCGGCTCGCGCGCCCGCAGCTTGGGCGTGTCAATCTGTCCGTCCACGATCACATGGACCACGTGAATCCCTTTGGGATGAAACTCTCTGGCGAGCGATTGGCCCAGCACGCGCAACGATGACTTGGCAATGGCCAGAGGGGCAAATCCTGCGCGCCCGCGCAGTGAGGCGGTGGCGCCCGTGAGCGAGATGAAGCCATGGCCGGCCTCAAGCATGTCCGGGATGGCCGCCTGCGCCAGATGAACGGCGCCCATCGTTCCCACCTCGAATGACCGGCGGATAATCTCCGGGTCGAGATCGAGGAAGTTGCCGCGCCCGAAGCCGCCGGCGTTATAGGCGAGCACTGTGACAGGACCCATCTCGGCGCGGATTTTAGCCGTCGCCCGCACGACAGCCTGACGGTCGGTGACATCGACAGCCAGCGCCAGCACCTTTCCTTCGTTGGCGCGGAGCTCGTTGGCCACCGGCTCGCTGGATTGGGCGGTGCGGGAGAGGAGCGCGAGAGCGTAGCCTTCTCTGCTAAATGCGCGCGCCAGGGAGGCCCCTAGACCCGGTCCCACGCCGGCAACGACGGCCACCTTCATAGAGTCAGTCCTGGCCAACCTCGGCGAAGAGCTCCCCGGGCGCCATCTTCCTGCCGATCAAGCCCTGCTCGCAGGAATATTGTGTCAGGGTCTCGAGGTTTTTTCGGTTAGCCTCGCCCAGTCCGTACGCCCACGGATCCGTTCCCAGGATCTCTTCCTGCTCTTCGAGCGCGTGGCGGAACCACGCCAGAGGGACTCTCCTGGGATTCTCCATGCGCTGGTATGCGACCTGTTTAGCTTTCTCGAAGGCGCGAAACAGATTGGCCGGCGCCCACGGATTACGCTCGACCAACTCCTGCTGGATCGCGGCCGTGTGCATGATGGGGAAGATGCCGGTTCTCCGGTAGTAGTCGACCTCGAGCTCCTTGTAGTTCGGGAAGAGGCGCCCCACCCTGGGGTCCCGAGTGAGGATCGGCTGGATGAGTTCCGGATGAATCAGCGCATCGAGCTCTCCCTCGGCCAGCATGCGCTCGACGCTTTTCCCCGGCGGTACCTTTTCGAGAAAGAGATCCTGCGGCAGCGCGATTTCGACCTCCTCCTCATCCTGTTTGTACCACCGGATCTTCTTGTGCGGCACCTGAAACTCGTGCTCCAGAATGCCTCGAATCCAGAGGTTGCTGGTGGCGGAAAAGTTGCGCAATCCCACTTTCCTGCCGATCAAGTCGGTCGGTTTGCCGATGCCTTTGCCCGTGTTGATGAAGGTGAAGCCATGCCGGAACCGGCGATGGAGGAATACGGGAATGGCGGTGAAGGGCTGGCCGCGAAACCTTGCGGCGAGGTAGTTTGACATCGAGAGCTCGGCGACGTCGAATTCACGCTTGCGGATCATTCGCCAGTGGCGAATGTCCGAGGTCATGTCGGTGAGTACGGTAAGCTCTATGCCGTCGGGCTCGACACTCCCGTCCATCAAGGCGCGCACGATCTCGTAATCGCCGCAGGCCAGCGTCAGATGGAGCTTCTTAGACATGCGGCCTATCTATCACGGTGCGGGAAGATTTGCCAAACCGCGCCCGGCGGCTTGCCAGGATTGACACCCCCGGCCGGGTCTGTTAAGAAAATCTCGCGGACAAAAAATTTCCGGCAGGGAGAAAGAATGAAGATTCGAGAGGGTTTTTTCGCGCTTCTCCTCATGACCGCGGCGCTTGTCCCGGGCGCCGAGGCCCAGATGAAAGCCAGGCTCAACTGGACGGCGGTTACCGGCGCGCAGAGCGGCGCCTATGTCGCCCAGGAGGAGGGGCTGTTTAAGAAACACGGGCTCGATATGGAGCTGATTCATATCGCCTCTAGCTCGCGCGGTATTCAGGCGATCCTCGCGGGCGAGATCGGCTTCTCCTACATGGACGGGAACAACGCCATTCAGGCCAATCTCAAGGGCGCCGGCCTAGCCCTGGTAGCCGGCGCTACGAACCGGATGGTATTCTCGCTCATGGCGCGTCCCGAGTTCAAAAAGATCGCCGATCTCCGGGGCAAAAAGATCGGCATCACGCGGGCCGGCTCCTCCACGCATACTGCGGCGCTCTATGCGCTGGGCCAAGCGGGCTTGAAACCCGGCGACTACCAGGTTCTTCCGCTGCTCGAAGTTCCCAACATCTTCACCGCCCTCGTTGCCGGGCAGATCGACGCGGGGGTGGTCTCCCCGCCGACCAATAGCCGGGCGCGCAAGGCCGGCTTGAACGAACTTATGAACATCGCCAAAGAGGGGCCAGAGTATGTCTCGGTGGCGATCGGCACGACGCGGGCCTATATCCGGGCGAACGAGGGCACCGTGCGCCGCGTCGTGCGGGCCTACGCCGAAGGGGTGCACCTCTTCCGGACCAACAAGCAGGTTGGGATTCGTGTTCTGGGCAAATACACGAAGCTAAAGGACCAGGACATTCTCGAAGATGCCTACAACCAGTTTCAGGATTATCTCCACGTCCCCCCCTACGTGAGCCGGAGGGGGATCGAGGCGATTCTCGCCGAGGTGGGCGAGAAAGAGCCAGCGGCGCGCCAAGTCAAGGCGGACGATATCCTCGACATGCGCTTCGTGTCCGAGCTTGAGAAGGAAGGCTTCTTCAAAAAACTGGGCGGAAAGTAAAGCGGAGCGCCGAGTAAGCAGACGTCGGCGATCTTCGGCGATCTTCGGCGCCAGGCCTCTCCGAAGAACGGCAATAGGCTTCGGCCTTGCGGTTTTGCCTCGTACAGCGAACAGGGCGGGCTAGGAGCTTTTGCGTGCTTTTCTTGCCCGCCTGACGAAGTAGTCCCACATAGAACCCAGCCGCTGCGGCGTGTAGATTTGCTCGAACTTCACCTTCGCCTCCTCATCGCTGGTCCAAGAGGGCTCGCCGGATGCGGTGGCCAGCAGTTGAATGCGCGCCGCCTTCTCCAGGAAGACCGCATAGAGCGTCGCGACTTCGATGGAATCCCCGACCACGGTGGAGCCGTGGTTTTTCATGAGCACGCCGCGGCACCGGCCCAAACTCTTGGCCACTTCGCGACCCAGCTCCGGCGTGCGGATCAGCGCCGTGGTGTGGTCGAATAAGGGGAGGCCTTCGTGGAAGATCGAGCCCTCATGGCTGATCGGCCTTAACGGCTGCCGGAGCGAGCCGAAGGCGGTCGCGTAGGGCGGATGGCTGTGGACCACGCAGTTGACGTCCGGGCGGGCCCTATAGATCTCCGTGTGGATAAAGATCTCGGAGTGGCGCTCGTACTTGCCCTCGATTTTTTTCCCGTCCAAGTTGCACACGATGATGTGCTGCGGCCGGATCTCCTCGAAGCCGAAGCTGTGCGGCTTCATGAGGATCTTGTCCTGTTTGGGGATGCGCACCGATACGTGGCCGAGGATGTTGTCCCAGTGGCCTTCGATGGCCAGGATGTTGCACGAGTAGGCTAAAGTCTCTTTCAGCTCTTTCAGGCTCATGTTGTCTCCTCCTGGTAGTGTCGGCCTCAAGGAACGCGCCTTCGGCTGCGGCCGATGGGCCAGTGCTTTAACCGAATCTTCCCGCTCCTACGTCCGCAGCCTCATTCGCGCGCCCCTCGGCCCCGTCTCAGTTGTGCCACCTGCTATCTGCCGCCGCGCAGCTTGAACCTCTGGATTTTGCCGGTAACCGTTTTGGGCAGGTCGTCGACGAAATCGATCCAGCGCGGATATTTGTACGGGGCGAGCTTGTTCTTGACCAGGTTCTGGAGCTCCTCTTTCAGTTGCTCGCCCGGCTGGTATTCGCTCTTGAGCAAAACATAGGCCTTGGGTTTGATCAACCCGTCTTGATCGGCATGCGCCGTAACCGCCGCCTCCAGCACGGAAGGGTGCTCCAACAATGTGTTCTCAATCTCAATCGGCGAGACCCACATGCCCCCGACTTTCAGCATGTCGTCGGAGCGGCCGCAGTACCAGTAGTAACCCTCTTTGTCCCGATAGTAAGTATCCCCGGTCTTAAGCCATTCGCCCAGCATGGTTTTCTTCGTTTGCTCGTGTTTGTTCCAGTAGTACGGGGCATTGGAGTCTCCCTTGACCAGCAGGTTGCCCACCTCCCCGACAGGGACCTCCCTGCCTTCCTCATCGACGATTTTGGCCTCGAATGCCGGGGTGACCTCGCCGCTGCTTCCCGGTTTGGCCCTTCCCGGCCGGTTGGCGAGGAAGTCGTGCGTCGCCTCGGTCGAGCCGACCACATCCAGGAGCTCCTGGCCGAATTTCTCTCTCCACTGGTGGAAGAGGGCCGGCGGCAACGGTTCCCCGGAGGAGAGGCATATCCTCAGCGAGCTGAGGTCGTACTTTTTCTCGACCCGCAGGAGCCGCGCGTAGAGCGTCGGCACGGAGAAGAAAAAGGTCGGCCGGTGCTTGTCGATGACCTGAAGGACCCTCTCAGGCTCCGGCCGCTCGGGCCAGAGCACCGTGGAGGCGCCGAAGCGGAAAGGAAAATAGAGAGAGTTTCCAAGACCGTAGGAGAAGAAGAGCTTCGAGGCGGAGAAGCAGACATCGTCCTCTCTCATACCCAGGACCGGCTTCACGAACAGCTCGGTGATGGTGATCATGTCATGTTGGAGATGGACCGCCCCCTTGGGGGGGCCGGTGCTGCCCGAGGTGTAGTTCCACATCACGACGTCGTCCTTGGTCGTGGGCTCCGCCTCCAGTTTGGTCGACGCCTTGGCGATCTGGGATTCGAACGAAAGCGCCCGCCCTTTGGCCCTGCCGACGGCGAGGACGTGTTTTAGCGAGCGCGAGCGGTCCCAGATCGTTTCCACCTCCGGAAGAGCGGACTCATGGACAACGAGGATCCTCGCCCTGCTGTCCTGAAGGAGGTACTCGTAGTCCTTGGCCTTCATCCACGGGTTGGTCGGGATGGGCACGGCGCCGATTTTGATCGCGCCGAAGAAGGCGAAGGCGAACTCGGGGGAGTCCGGCAGCACGAGCAGCAGCCGCTGCTCGTGCTCCAGCCCGAGATCCTTTAAGGCGTTGCCGGTCTGGTTTACCTTTTCAAAGAGATCCTGGTAGGTGAACTTCTCGTCCTGAAAGTAGATGGCCGTCTTCTTGCCGCGACCCTGGCGGATATTCTCGTCCACGAAGGTGGTCGCGGCGTTGTAGATGTCGGGAAGGTCAACCTTCATAAGAAAGGCAAAAGGTAAAAGGTAAAAGGCAAAAGTAAACAGGAAGAGATTTTACCTTTTGAATTTTTACTTTTTACTTGGTTTCTACTCCCCGCCCCCCGCCTCGGACTGCGTCTCGGTGGCGATGACCACGGACTTGGATTCCGTATAATGCTCGATCGCCTCCTCGCCGTGTTCCTTGCCGATGCCGCTCTGCTTCACGCCGCCGAAGGGCAGCTCGTCGTAGATGATCTGCGCCGAGTTGACCCAGGTATAGCCGGATTCGATGTGCTCGGCGGCGAACATGGCCTTATTGATGTCGCGCGTCCAGACCGAGGAGCCCAGGCCGAAGATGGAATTGTTTGCCTGCTCGACGCCTTCTTCCAGATCCTTAATTCGGACGATCGGAAGAGCCGGCCCGAATACTTCTTCTTTGAGCATCCGCGATTCCGGATCAACGTCGGTCATGAGAGTCGGCATTAAATAGAAGCCTTTATCGTAGTCTCCGCCTTTGGGCCGCGCGGCGCCATAGAGCACCTTCGCCCCGCGCTTGACCGCGTCCGCGACCTGCTCTTCGACCTCTTTTCTCTGGTCGGCGGTGTGCAAGGGGCCCATAATCGTCTCGCGCGCAAGTCCATTGCCGATTCTCAGCTTCTGGACCTTCTCCACCAGCTTCTCGATGAATCCATCGGCGATCTTGTCGGCGAGATAAAGCCTCTTGACGGCCAGACAGGCCTGGCCGCAGTTGAAGAACCGGCCCACGGAGGCGGCGCTTACCGCCCGGTCGATATCGGCGTCCTCGCAGACGATCATCGGGTCGCTGCCGCCCAATTCCAGGGTTACATGTTTAAAATCTTTAGCCGCCGACTGCATCACGCGCCGGCCCGTATCGGTGGCTCCGGTAAAACCGATCTTGCGCACCGTGGGATTGACCAGCAGCTCTTCGCCGACGACGCTCCCCGGACCGGTGACGACGTTGAGGACCCCTTTGGGTCCGCCGCCGGCCTGGATCGCCTTGTCGATCAACTCGCAGCAGCGAAGGTCGGTGAGCGGGGTCGTGCCCGCGGGCTTGACCACCACCGCGTTTCCGACCAGAAGGGCCGGGCCGAGCTTGTTGCCCATGAGGGAAACGGGGAAGTTCCATGGCACGATCGCGCCGCAGACGCCTATGGGTTTGCGCAAAACCAGGCCGTGGCGGCCGTTGTCGAGCGCGACCGCTGCGGTGCGCAGGCTCTTGGCCATGCCGCCGTAGTGATCCAGAGTATGAACGAAGCGGCGGATTTCCAAGATCGATTCGCGGATCGGTTTCCCCTGCTCCTTCGTGAGCAGAGTCGCCAGCTCCTTCTCCTGCTCAAGAATGAGCCGGCCCGCCGCGAGCAGGATGGCCCCCCGTTTGGACGGCGCCATCTGAGACCACTTTTTCAGCGCTCCCGCGGCGACATCGATCGCCCGGCGGATGTCATGAATGGTTCCCTTGGGTACGGCGTCGACGACCTCTGCGGTGGCCGGGTTTCGGACCTCGGTCGTTTGCTTGCTCTCCGAGTCCCGTTGTTCACCGGCGATGAGAAACTTAGCCATAGAACTCCTCCGTGCTGCGCTAGAACTTTAAAAACAATCATTTTCATAGCGGGTTGTCAAGAAAGGGTCGCTCAGGGGCTCGCCTCGCGCGCCGAAAGCAATAGACCTGTGGGCTCTTTGAACCTGCACGACTGGTGCTTTCGGCTTGCTCAGCGAGCCCCCTCGCTCTTGGAGTGAACCGCCGGCCCGGGGGGATCTCGAAGGGCCGATGCGTCAGTCGAGGAGCATCAAGCGTATTTTCGGTACAGCGTAGCACAGGTCTATCGCATCGGACCTGAGAGAGCCTCTTGGGCCGGCTGATGGCAGATGGGCCTCTTAACAGCCCGTAGGCTAAACTCCCGTTTGACACTATAGTTAGGCGAAGGTAGAAGCTCTTTTCTTGAGGAGCCTGTCTTGAGCCATCCAGCGACCACGCTGCGCGAGCTTTTGCGCGAAAGGGTCCGGAAGAGCGCGGCCAGCCCCCTGCTCGTGGGCGAGCGCCCTCTCAGCTACGGCGCTTTTGCGCGCGAGGTCCATAGCGCCGCCAACGCCTTCCTCCGCGCCGGTGTCAAAAAAGGCGACAAGATTGCCCTTTTGCTTCCCAACTGTCCCGAGTTTCTGGTCATTGTTTTCGCTGCCGCAGAGATCGGCGCTGTCTTCGTGCCCGTCAATACGGCATTTACGGCCGAAGAGGCTGGTTATGTCTTAGACCACTCAGAGTCTGCGCTTCTCATTACAACCCAGGCCTTTCTTCCTCTGGTGGATCAGATAAGGGGAAACTGCCCGCATCTTCAGCGGGTGATATCCTTAAAAAAGGACAACGAGCCGGGCTGCCTCTCCTGGGATGAATTTCTCTTTGACGTTTCCGCCGACCTGCCCGAAGTGGCGGTGCGCCCGGGTGAGATCGCCTCTATTACCTACACCTCAGGGACAACGGACCATCCCAAGGGGGTCATGCTCACGCAATATTCCTATCTCTTTGCGCCACAAAAAAGGGCTGAGGCCTTGGGCTGGAGCGACCAGGACTGCGCCCTAGTGGTGTTGCCGCTCTTTCATGTCAATGCCCTTTGCCACACGGCCTTGGCGTTGATCTCCGTTGGTGGAAGCATGCTCCTCAGGGAAAAATTCAGCGCCTCTCATTTTTGGCACGACGTTCGTGAGTACCGGGCGACCACATCGAGCCTGATGCAGACAATCCCGCAGATTCTCCTAAATCTTCCTGAAAGAGCTGATGACGCTGAGAACCCGCTGCGGCTCGTCGTTGCCCTGCTTGCTCCCGAACTCCATCGCCGCTTCGAAGAACGGTTCAACTTGACTGTGGTTCCAACTTACAGCCTGACCGAGGATATTCTGAGCGTGGTCGGTCCTCTGGACAAAGCGCGGAGGAAGCTCGGGAGCTGCGGCCTGCCGGTCGCGCCGGCGGTCCATAAGCTGCGCATCTTAAGTGAAGGCGGCGCGGAGTGCGCTCCGGGTCAATTAGGGGAGATCGTCAAGCAGAGCCCGGCGGTGATGAAGGGCTACTACAAAAATCCCCAGGCCACGTCCGAGGCCCTGAAGAACGGTTGGCTTTATACCGGCGACCTGGGCTATCTCGACGGGGATGGGTTTCTCTTTTTCGTCGACCGCAAGAAGGACATGGTGAAGCGCGGCGACGAGAATATTTCTTCTGAGGAGGTCGAGCGCGTGCTCAACTCTCATCCGCTCATCGCGGAGTCGGCGGTGATCGGCGTGCCGGATCCGATCCGCCAGGAAGAGGTGAAGGCCTGCATCGTGCTGAAGCCGCAGGCAACGCCTGAAACCCTCCCGCCCGAAGAGATCTGGGATTTTTGCCAAACGCACCTCGCCCCTTTCAAGATCCCGCGCTATCTCGAGTACCGGGAATCCCTCCCCAAGACCCCAAGCTCGAAGATCCAGAAGAGCGCGCTTCGCGCAGAGCCTGAGCTTTCCAAGGAAACGGTCTTTGACCGGGTGGCTAGGGAGAAGAAATAAGGTTAAAATCGCTGCCAGAAAGGAGCAAGCTATGATCCGGACCACCGGCATCTATCATATCGGCATTCCCGTGGACGAACTCGATCGGGCCGAGGGCTTCTATACTCAAGTGTTAGGCATGAAGGTAGAAGGGCGCGTCGGGGAGGCCGGCGCAAGATTATCGCGCCTCAAGTGCGGGGATGCCGATGTCGTGCTCTTCCAGCGGCCGAGGCCGCTAAGCCGCAACTCTTTTAAAGAGGACGGCATCGCCCATCAGGCCTTTGAGGTGCCCCCGGAGATTTTCGAGGAGGCGATGGCGTTTCTTAAGCGGGAAGGCTACTACCACAGCGGTCCGGTGACTCGGTCCTCGGGCCGCGCCGTCTACTTCTTCGACACCGAAGGCAA
>MGSR01000184.1:10242-10777 GCA_001798565.1 Deltaproteobacteria bacterium RIFCSPLOWO2_12_FULL_60_16 | reverse complement strand
AAGTAGGACGGTCCTATCCCAGGCCTACGCCTACAGGTTCGACCGGCTGGCGGACCAGTTGAGCTGATAGGCGTACAGCACTGAACGATACTAGAGGATTTTCATTGTTCGAGTTGCTTCCAATCTGGAAGTAGGTCTAAGGCGATCAGGAAATACGACCAGAATAGAGCCCTTTTTTGTCGCAGAAGGAGCGAGGATCGCTTCAAAGCCAGCCCTGTGTGCCAGGCGAGAGATCTCTAGGCAAAGAGCAGGATCGTTGCCCACTATTTCATTCTCTCTTATTCCTATCTGTTGCATGATCTTGTTGTCTGTGAGATCGAGAATCTTCGAGAGGGATACCTCAATGCTCACAAGATCGCGTGGTGCGAGATCGTCTGAAGTTAATCCTTGTCTCTCTGCTAGGCGCTCTAATTCTGCCACGGCGGTCTCCTCATTCAAAGCCGTATAAAGAACCCCATACTCCCCCTGCGGATTCCAACGCCCACCTGCCATAAGGCTTCCCGAACTGTCCAATGCATCGTATTGTGAGGAAACG
>MGSR01000184.1:0-10197 GCA_001798565.1 Deltaproteobacteria bacterium RIFCSPLOWO2_12_FULL_60_16 | reverse complement strand
AAGGCCCTTCGCTGAAGAGAGGCCATTTTTAGACGAAGACGCCTTCTTCTAGCTGGGCTATCGCAGAGAGAAGCTTGTCGTATTGGCCCTTCGTCAGTAGATCAATGGGACGTTTCCCCCCTAGGGAGTCGTTGTATGCGTGTAACCACCGATCGATCGCATCGGGCTTAAGAACCTGTCTTAACCTGCGGTCAATGTAAGCGATCTTTTCTAGCCGCTCGCGGTGCTGAGGAGAAGGCTTGATCCCCTCCTTTTTCCAGCGCATGACCGTGCGAGTGCTGGTGTTTAAAAAGCGGGCGAGGGTCTCAATCGAAATCGAGAAGTCCTCGGTAATCTGTTCTATGGTTCGGGCCTGAACCGCCATGATTACCTCCTTGGATTCGACAGTAGCACTTCTATTATGTCATTGTCAATGTCATGACATACTTAGTGACATAATACCTGGCACCGCGCCCAGGATTAAAAGGCGGTCCGTTTGAAAAGGACTTCATTCTTAACAGGTAGTACTTCTTTTCCTGGGTGATTTTGGCTTTGACTCTACCCCTATCCTCGGATCGTCAGCCAGGATCGACTCCACAAGAGTGCGTGCAGCCTCTTCAAAGTCTTCGCTGGATTCCGGCAGGTAGAGCCACTTTTTCAAGACCGGGTGGGTGACCAGGGTGTTGTGGTCCCGGCGAAGCGATGGATGGTGTCTTCTTTCGGTGGGAATCAGCAGGCCATTCCATGGCTCATCACGCGCTGCCAGGACGAGGACGAGCCGTCCATGAAGATAGCAACCCTTGCAGCCGAACATCGCCTTCTCGATAAAAGAGGGCTCTTCTGCCAAAGGCTCAACCACCCAGTGCAGAGGGTGCGATCTACGCGCCTTAGTTTTTAGGAGATCCACGAAGTGAACGACTTCATAATCCCAAAGCCCTCTGAGCGTTTTTTCCCAGAATCAGGGCCCGCTCTTCTTCGCTGACGGAGCCGAGGGCCCTTACCTTGGCGACCGCTTCAAAGTCTCCCATCGCCATCGGGTAATCCGTCCCGATCACGACCCGCTCGGGGCCGGCGGTTCGGACCAGGTATTGTAACGTATCGACCGAGTGCACGATGGAATCGAAGTATAGCTGCTTGAGGTACTGGGAGGGCTTCCTGGAGATATTTTTTCTGAACTCGCTTCTCTGGTGATAGGCATGATCCAGGCGCCAGATGTTGTACGGCAGAAGACCTCCGCCGTGCGAGAGGCAAAGCCGAAGATTGGGATACCTCTCGAAGATCCCTTTAAGGATCATCCGCTCGATCATCATGGTCGTGCGGTAGGGAAACTCAAGCACGTTGCCCAGCATCCCGGTCAGAGGATCGGTGCCCTCCGCGCCGCCCTCGATCGGGTGAACAAATAACAGCAGGTTAAGCCTCTGTGCCGCCTCGAAGAAAGGCTCAAACTCAGCGTCATCGAGCGGCTTTCCCTCGACGCTCGTGCCGATTTCCAGCCCCTTTAGGCCTAATCGCCTTGCTTCCTCTGCGATCACCATAGCCTCCCGGGGGCTCTGCAGCGGGACACTGCCGAAGCCGACGAACCTGTCGGGATGAGCGTCGACGACCTGTTGAATGGCCTCGTTTTGCAGGCGGCAAAAATAGGCGGCGGCATCGGCCTGGTCCCGGTAAAATAATAGAATCGGCGAGGGAGAGATCGCCTGGAGATCTATGCCCATACTGTCCAACTCCTGGATTCTCGCCTCGGGGTCGTATGCCCCTGCGCTCAGATTGCCCCTTTTCCCTCCTCCGGAGACCACGGCGTAGCGACCGTTTTCCAAGATGATCTGGGGCGCTTTGTCCCGGTGTTTTGCGGCGCTTCGAAAGGCCTCTAACGGAAAAAAATGGGAGTGGAGATCAATGTTCATGGTTTTTGATACCTTTCCTATCTGAAGCCCCAGCCACGCCGGACGGTTCGACCCAGAGGAATCCGACGAATGCGGAGCTGCCGGTAGAAAAACACAAGGCGCGTCTTTTGACAATGGTTGCCCTGGATGCTATAGAAAAATTTTGTCCGTGTCGTAGGGGGATCTTACTGTCATGGCCTGGTTTGACCGCGCTCCGGGAGAGAAGAAGAACCCCTCCGAGGTTTCCTCGCCGCCGCCTTTGAGTCCGGCCAAATCGGCAGAAGAAGTCCCGGCCGAATCCGCAGCAGAGGAGCTGGTCGCTTATCTCTATAAGGGGAGCCGGGTGACGGGGCAGCTGACCTTTCACGGGCCGGCCAGGATCGACGGCAGCGTGGAGGGAGAGGTGCTGTGCCATGGGGTGCTGACGATCGGGGAGGAGGCCGAGGTGCGGGCAAGAATTTCCGGCGACATAGTGATCATTCGCGGCAAAGTGGAAGGCGATGTGGCGGCTAAGGAGAAGGTAGAACTGGAAACGCCTGCGCGGCTCTTGGGAAACATCGACGCCCCCCGAGTGACTATCACAGAGGGTGTGGTATTTGACGGCCGTTGCTCCATGGGAGGGGCGAGGGACAGGCGCGAACCCCTGAGTCCGGCGAGATCGGGTAGTGAGAAAGCCTTGGAGGGCGAGACCTCAAAGCTTATTGGCGAATTGGACAAGTAGACTTCGATTCGCCGCTCGTCTCATCCCCAAATTCTAAGGTTCCTTTCCAGATAGCGCGTGCAGCCAGGTTCAGCGCCGTGGGCCGCACGCGAGCCGTTTACTGGGAAGAGACGTTTATACGCGCGCTCAAGTGCCTGGATAGCTCATGATTGCGTTAGATTACACCGTCCTTATTCAGATTGCTGCATTTCTCGTCTTCTGGTTTCTCTTGACCAGGCTGCTGTTCAAGCCTTTCATCGGCCTCCTGGAGGAAAGAGAGCGTAGAACCGAAGGGGCGAAGGCGGAGGCGGCTGCGCTGAAGGAGGAAGGGGAGCGTCTGTCAAAAGAGTACGAACAGGCGATCGCAAAGGCGAAGGACGAAGGGCGCGCCGCGAAGGAGACAATCCTGCAGGAAGCGCGCCAGGCCCGGGAGCGGCTGTTGGGCCAGGCCCGAGAAGAGGCGGCCCGGATGGTGCAGGCGGCTCGGGAAGAGATTCGCAAAGAGCTCGAGAGAGGCCGGGAGCTCGCCGCGCGTGAGGCGGAAGCGATAGCCCGCCAGATGGCGGAGAAGATCCTTGGGCGGAGGATCGGATGAGCCTCTACCTCTTATTTGTTGCCTCCGAGCTTTGGGCTTCCTCTGCGGCGGGGGCCGAGGAGCATGCGGCCTCCGTGACCCAACTATTATTTCCCTCAATCAACTTTCTTATCTTCCTTTACCTCGTCAAGCGCTTCGCGCTGCCCCTGGTGAAGAGCCATCTCCGCTCCCGGCGCGAGGAGATCGTGGCCGCCCTGGCAGAGGCGGACGAGGGCAAGCGCAGCGCCGATGCCCTGGTTCGAGACTATCGGGCCCGCCTGGCTCGGATTCATGAAGAGAGCCGGAGGCTGCGCGACGAGCTGCGCACGGATGGAGAGCGGGAGAAGGCCAGGCTGCTCACCGAGGCCGGAGATCTGGCGACGAGGATCAAGGCCGATGCGGACTTTCTTGCGGAACAGGAGGTCAAGCTGGCACGGCAGAAACTGCGCGCGGAAATAGCCCGCGCGGCGGAGCAGGCGGCGCAAAGGCTGGTGCGGGCCGGTCTTGAGCCCGCCGACCAGGGGCGATTGGTGGAGGAGTTCTTGAGCGAAGTAGGACGGCGATGATCGAAGGGAGTCTCAGCCGACGATACGCGCGGGCGCTTTTCGAACTGGCCTTGGAGGAGCGCCGGGAGGAGCAGGTCGGAGGGGAGATAGACCGCTACGTGGCGGCTTACGCCGACTCGTCCCTGTCCGCGGCGCTGACCAACCCGGCCTTCCCTCTAGCGAGCCGGAAAAATGTCGCGGTCGAAGTGGCGCGCGGGTTAGAGCTCTCGCCCTTGGCGGTTCATTGCTTGTCGCTCTTGCTGGAGCGCGATCGCTTGAGCTATCTCCCCGCTATCGCCTCTTGCTATCGGCGCCTCCTGGACGAGAAGAGGGGCCGGGTGGAGGCGCGCGTGGTCTCTTCCGCTCCGTTGGAGGCGGCGATGTTGGATAGATTGCGCGAGGCGCTGGGCCGGCTTTCCGGCAAGGAGGTAGTTCTCAAGCCGGAGAGCGATGCTGGACTGATCGGCGGCGTGGTGATTCAGCTGGAAGGAAAGGTTTACGACGGCAGCGTGCGCACGCAGATCGAAAAGATGAAGGAGCGCATCGAGCGCGGCTACTAGTTTAGTTACTCGTATACTCGTTATTTGTTAGAGCGAGAGAGAATTGACCAATAACCAATAACGAATAACCAGTAACCAGATTCTGGAGGATCGAAATGGAGATCGGTACAGCGGAGATTAGTAGGATTATCAAAGAGCAGATTCGGGACTACGAGAAGGCGGTGGAGATCCAGGAGGTGGGCACGGTCCTTTCCACCGGCGACGGCATCGCCCGCATCTACGGGCTCGATCGGGTGGCGGCCGGAGAGCTGCTGGAGTTTCCGCATCGCATCTACGGTGTGGCGCTCAATCTCGAGGAGGATAATGTCGGCGCGGCGCTTTTCGGCGAGACCCACATGATCAAGGAAGGCGATACGGTGAAGCGCACCGGCCGGATCGCCGAGGTGCCGGTGGGCAAGGCCCTGGTCGGCAGGGTTGTAAATGCATTAGGCGAGCCGATCGACGGGCGGGGTCCGATTGACACCAAGGAGCGGCGCCGGATCGAGCTCAAGGCGCCGGGAATTGTCGCGCGCCAGCCCGTCAAAGAGCCGTTGCAGACCGGGCTGAAGGCGATCGACGCCATGATCCCGATCGGCCGCGGGCAGCGCGAGTTGATCATCGGAGACCGCCAGACCGGCAAAACCGCTGTGGCGATCGACACCATCATCAACCAGAAAGGCGGCAACGTCGTCTGCATCTACGTCGCCATCGGGCAGAAGCGCTCCACCGTGGCTCAGGTGGTGGATAGGCTCAGACAGTACGGCGCGATGGACTACACGATCGTGGTCGCCGCCACCGCCTCGGAGTCCGCCCCGCTCCAATACATCGCCCCCTACAGCGGCTGCACTATGGGCGAGCAGATCCGCGATAACGGCGGCCACGCCCTTTTGATCTATGACGACCTCTCCAAGCACGCGGTCGCCTACCGCCAGCTCTCTCTCCTGCTGCGCCGCCCGCCCGGCCGGGAGGCCTTTCCGGGAGATGTCTTTTATCTCCACTCGCGCCTGCTCGAGCGCGCCGCGAAGTTGAGCGATGCCCGCGGCGGCGGCTCGCTCACGGCCCTGCCTATCATCGAGACCCAGGCGGGCGACGTCTCGGCCTATATCCCGACCAACGTGATCTCGATCACCGACGGCCAGATCTTTCTCGAAAGCGACCTTTTCTACTCCGGCGTCCGTCCGGCCATCAACGTCGGCATCTCGGTCTCCCGCGTCGGCGGCAACGCGCAGATCAGGGCGATGAAGCAGGTGGCCGGCACCCTGCGGCTCGACCTGGCGCAGTACCGCGAGATGGCGGCCTTTGCCCAGTTCGGCTCCGACCTGGACCAGGCGACGCAGCGCCAGCTCAATCGCGGCAGCAGGCTGGTGGAGATCCTTAAGCAGGGCCAGTACGAGCCGCTTCCCGTGGAGAAGCAGATCTTGATCATCTATGCCGGGACCAACGGCTTCCTCGACCATCTGCCGGTCTCGGCGCTCAACAAATACGAGCAGGAGCTCCACGCCTTCGTCGAGTCGAGGCACCCGGATCTGCTGCCTCAGATCGTCAAGCAGCGGGAGTTAAACGACGATCTGCGCGCCAAGATGAAAAAGGCCCTGGAGGAATTCAACGCTCAATTCAAGGAATAGGTGTATTAGTTATTGGTTACTAGTTAATAGGAGAAAAACGACAAAACTTGAGGCCTTTGCTAGTAACCAATAACGAATAACCAGTAACTAACAATGGCGACCTTAAAGGCCATAAGAAAACGGATCGGCTCGATCCGCAATACGCAGCAGATCACCAAGGCGATGAAGATGGTCTCTGCCGCCAAGCTGCGCCGCGCCCAGGAGGCGGTGCTCGCGGCGCGCCCGTACGCCGAGAAGATGGCGGCGCTCCTCCAGAACCTCTCCGCCCGTGTCGCCGCCGAGGCGCATCCGCTGCTTACCGCGCGCGAGGAGAAAAAAGTCTTGCTGTTGCTGCTCACGGCGGATCGCGGCCTTTGCGGCGGCTACAACTCCAACCTGATTCGGGCAGCGGAAGGTTTCCTGCGCAGCCAGAGAGGGGAAAAAGAGATCCAGCTCGCCGTGGTGGGCCGCAAGGGCGTGGACTACTTTCGGCGGCGCAAGGTGGAGATGGCCGAGCGCTATATCAACATCGGCTCCCGTCCGGCCGAAGAGCTGGCGGCGGAGCTGGCGGAAAAGCTGATCGCCCGCTTTCTCCAAGGGGAGTGCGACGCGGTCTATATGCTTTACAGTCGCTTTCGCTCGGCCCTTTCTCAAGTGCCGACCATGGAGAAGCTCGTGCCGGTGGCGGCGGAGAAAGACGAGGGTGAGGGGCAGGCCACCGAGTATCTCTACGAGCCGGGTTTGGAGGCGTTGCTCTCGAGCCTGCTGCCCAAGGTGGTGGAGGTGGGAATCTACCGGGCCTTGCTCGAGGCCTCTGCCAGCGAGCACGGGGCGCGCATGACCGCCATGGATTCCGCCACGTCGAACGCCGCCGAGATGATCAGCACTCTCACTCTGCAGATGAACCGGGCGCGCCAGGCCTCGATCACCAAGGAGCTTCTGGAGGTCGTCTCCACCGCCGAGGCGCTGAAATGAGAAAGACGGTGATTAGTTACTAGTCTATTAGTTATTGGTTTAAGAATTTGCGAGCTCCTTACGATGGACGTATCCGAACTATTAACTAATAACGAGTAACCAATAACATCTTGATGGGGGTTTGAAACGATGAGCAATATGGGAAAGATCACGCAGATCACGGGAGCTGTGGTGGATGTGGAATTTCCGGGCGGCTCGCTGCCGGCGATCTATAACGCCCTCAAGATCAGCAATCCCGCCATCAGCGACGAGCAATGGAATCTCGTCGTCGAGGTCGCCCAGCATTTGGGAGAGAACACGGTGCGCTGCATCGCCATGGACGGGACCGAAGGGCTGGTGCGCGGGATGGAGGCTATGGATACCGGCGAAGGGATCACGGTGCCGGTGGGAGCGGAGACCCTGGGCCGGATCCTCAACGTGATCGGCGAGCCCGTGGACGAAGCGGGGCCGGTGCAGGCGAAAAAGCGCTTTCCCATCCACCGGCCCACCCCCGAGTTCGTCGATCTGGAGACCAAGGTCCAGGCCTTTGAGACCGGCATCAAAGTCGTCGATCTGCTCGCCCCCTACGCGCGCGGCGGCAAGATCGGCCTGTTCGGCGGCGCCGGTGTCGGCAAGACCGTGATCCTCATGGAGCTGATCCATAACGTGGCGATGAAGCACGGCGGCTACTCGGTCTTCGGCGGAGTCGGCGAGAGGACGCGCGAGGGAAACGACCTCTGGCTGGAGATGAAGGAGTCCGGGGTTATCAGCAAGGCGGCTCTGGTCTACGGCCAGATGAACGAGCCGCCGGGGGCGAGGGCGCGGGTCGCGCTGACGGCGCTGACGCTGGCCGAGTACTTCCGCGACGACGAGGGCAAAGACGTTCTGCTCTTCATCGATAACATCTTCCGCTTCACCCAGGCGAACTCCGAGGTCTCGACGCTTCTCGGCCGCATGCCCTCGGCGGTCGGCTATCAGCCGACCCTCGGCACGGATCTCGGCGAGCTTCAGGAGCGGATCACGACTACCCGCAAGGGATCCATCACGTCGGTCCAGGCGATCTATGTCCCCGCGGACGACCTGACCGACCCGGCGCCGGCGACGACCTTCGCGCATCTGGACGCGACCACGGTTCTGTCGCGCCAGATCGCGGAGCTGGGCATTTACCCTGCGGTGGATCCGCTCGATTCGACCTCGCGGATTCTCGATCCGCGCGTGGTGGGCGAGGAGCACTACCAGGTCGCGCGCCAGGTTCAGGTGATCCTGCAGCGTTACAAAGATCTCCAGGACATCATCGCGATCCTCGGCATGGATGAGCTCTCCGAGGACGACAAGCTGACCGTGGCCCGGGCGCGCAAGATCCAACGTTTCCTCTCCCAGCCCTTCCATGTGGCCGAGGCTTTTACCGGGACCCCCGGGGCCTATGTGGAGCTCAAAGACACCATCCGCGGCTTTAAGGAGATCGTGGACGGCAAGCACGACGATATTCCCGAGCAGGCCTTCTATATGGTCGGGACGATCGAGCAGGCGATAGAAAAGGCGAAGAAACTGGCAGCACAATAGGTTACTGGTTAATCGTTACCAGTTATTAGTAATGCCTTCAGTTAAGCGCGAGGAAAACCTATACTAATAACCGGTAACCAATAACCAATAACAAATAACTAACGCATGGCGGACAAGATCAGATTGAGATTGGTGACCCCCAGCCGGCTCCTGCTCGACGAGGAGGTCGATGAGGCCACCGGCCCGGGGGCCCTGGGAGAGTTCGGCGTACTGCCCAAGCACATCTCATTCCTGACGCTCCTGGAAGCGGGCGAGATGAGCTATAAACAGGGGACGGATCAGCACCGCCTCGCCATCAGCGGCGGCTACGCGGAGGTGCTGGACGACGTGATGACCGTGCTGGCGAACGCCGCGGAGTATGCCGATGAGATCGACGTCGAGCGGGCCGGCGACGCGCGCGACAGGGCCGAGAAGAGAATCGCAGAGCTCGACCACGAGGACAAAGAGTTCGCCGCGGCCGAGGCCGCCCTGCGCCGCGCTCTGGTGCGGCTCCAGGTTGCCGGTAAAGAGGCAAGGAAGTAACCCACCCGGAAAGCTCCATGGCAGAGAACCGATTCAAACCCCAGCGCACGATGTGGAGCAAGCTCTTCACGTACGACCACTGGATGGAATCCATCGGCATTCCCATTCACAGAGGCTTTTACGTCGAAGACTTAAGGACGCTCAAGCTCGGCTGGTGGGAGGAGCGCGAGTGCAAAAGCGCCTTTATCCAGCTGGCGGGCCAGGAGGGGGTGAGCTCGGCCCGAGTCACGGAGATCCCGCCGCGCCAGACGCTGCCACCGCTTAAGTTTGCGCTCGACGAGGTCGTTTATGTCGTGGCCGGGCGGGGGCTGACCCATATCCGGTACGACGGCAGCGACGTGAAGAAGAGCTTCGAGTGGCAGCAGCACAGCATGTTCCTGATTCCGCACGGCTGCACGCACCAGCTGAGCAACATGCAGGGAGACAAGCCCGTGCGCCTGCTCCATTATAGTTACCTGCCTCTGGGCCTGTCGGCTGTTCCCGATCCCGATTTTTTCTTCAACAATCCCTACCGGAGCCCGGACGAGCTGGCCGAGCACGAGGCCTATTATTCCGAGGCCAAGATGCTCCGCCTTCCGGAAGGAGACCCCAGGGGGGAGAGGCGGGTTTACTGGTACGGCAACTTTTTCCCGGACATGAAGGCCTGGGACAAACTCGACGCCAACGCATCCAGGGGAGCTGGCGGGAGGAGCGTTTATATTCTATTTCCCAACTGTGAGGTCTTCGCCCACATGTCGGTCTTTGCGCCGCAGACCTATAAGAAGGCCCACCGCCACGGGCCCGGACGCGTCATCGTCATCCCGGGGGGCGAGGGTTATTCGATCATGTGGGAAGAGGGCAAAGAAAAGGTGGTGGCGCCCTGGCACGAGTGCAGCATGTTTGTTCCTCCCAACCGCTGGTTTCACCAGCACTTCAATGCCGGCGGCGCGCCGGCCAGATACCTGGCGCTCCATTCCCCCATGCAGTTCTACGGACATGCTGAGAAAGTGGAGGATCGGGCCAAAGACCAGATCGAGTATCCGGATGAAGATCCCTGGATTCGGCGGAAGTTTGAAGACGAGCTCGGCAAGAGGGGGCTAGAGTCCCTCATGCCCGAAGAGGCATACGCCGACCATGACTACGAATGGTCTAGGACCATGGGAAAACAATAGGACGGCAGCATGCACGACATCGACGGTAACGATCACGACCATCCGGAGAGCTTCGAGATTGGCCCGGACGCCATCGTGGAGGACATCGAGGGGCTGGAGATGTTCACGCTCAAGAGCGTGGGCATCGACATCGGCTCCTCGACCTCCCATCTGGTTTTCTCTCAGCTGACTTTGAGACGGGAA
>MGSR01000183.1 GCA_001798565.1 Deltaproteobacteria bacterium RIFCSPLOWO2_12_FULL_60_16 | reverse complement strand
TCACTCGCCTCAGGCCATCCTCTTGAGCGTCACCGGCCGGACCGTCCGTCCTATGCACAATTACAGCGCTATTTTCTTCGAGGGGGTGCCGCTGTTCGACAAACCGGGCCAGACCGAGACGCCGGAGAAGGCGGCTGAGATCGCCAGGGCCCTGGGACCGTGCAAGGCGATTCTCTTGCGGGGACACGGCGCGGTGGTCGTGGCCTCGAACATCCCGGAGGTCTGCATGCTGTCGCTCTACCTAGAGGAATCCGCCCGGCTCCAGGTCGAGGCGGTGAAGCTGGGAGAGCCTATCTATTTGAGCCGTGAGGAGGCAGAGAGAATCTCCCGCTCCACCTTCAAGCCGGCCTCGACCGCGCGCGCGTGGGACCATTTCAAGGCCTTGCTCCGGAGCCGGGAACGATAGCGCGCTAATGAATCGATGGCTGCGGCGGGGCGCCGGCCAATCGCAAGAGCCGTCCGGCGTTTCCTCCCAGCATGAGCTCCTTGCTCCCCTCGTCCAGTTCGAGCTTCCTGATGTTCTCGATGTAGCTCTTGATCTTCATCGGATCTTCGCTGAATTCCTGAGGATAGTCGGTGCCGAAGACCAGGCGGCTCGGATGGATGGCGGTCAAGGCGCACCGGACCGAATTCATTCCCCCATGATGGCCGGCCAGATTAAAATAGATCCTGTTGAAGTGCGTGTCGAACGGCAGGCGATTACCGGTCCCGTTGGGCCGGGTGCCGGCGGCCCCTGAGTTGCCCATCTGATACTCGATGCGCTCCTTCAAAGCAGCGATGCCGCCGCCTTTGTGGCTGATCACCAATTGGAGATCCGGAAAATCATCCAGCACGCCGCTCAAGATAATTCTCGTCGTTGCTACGATCAAATCCAGCTCCCGCCCGACGCTCCGGCACAGATCATAAGGAGCGTTCAGGATAGTCATTCCCATCTGCACCCCGCTCGGATGGATGAAAACCGGCACCCCCAACCTCGAAACCCTCTCATAAAAAGGATAGAGCTCCCTGGCATCCATCGACAGGCCGCTCGCCTGCGAACGGATCACCGCTCCCTTCAAACCCAGCTCCTTCACCGCCCTGTCGAGCTCCGCGAGCGCCCCATCCCCTCCCAGCGGCGGAACCGGAGCCAATCCCACGAATCGCTTCGGATATCGTTGCACCAGCTTTGCCGCTTCGTCATCCCAAACCTTGCATTCCTCCAACGCTATCCGGGGATCGTCGTTGCTCACCGCCATGGAGAGCACCGCCAGATCGATGCCGACCGCATCCATGATCCTGAGGTGCTCCTCCGGGTCGCAAAGCTCCGGGTGCAGGTTGCCGCGAGGCTTGCCGTGCTCGTAAAAGATCGCCCTCTGTCCCTTCCTCCCCCCTTTCTTCAGCCACAGCTGCTCCGGCAGATAATGATGCTCCCAGTCGATAATCATCGTGCCGCCCTCCTTAAGCGATGGTCCAAGGCTTGCGCGAAGCAATTTCCATGCCTCGGTCTAACACACCAGCTATACGACGGGGATTTGGACGTAATACGGCAGGTCAACAGTCGCAGTATTAGGAACAAAGGCAGGATTTTTCTTATCCGTAAGAGTTCGACCGAGAGGTCGAGGAGAAAGTCGAAGGGATCAGGCGCCCCGCGCCGCCAGCGGCTCCTTGAGGCCCAGCTCGCGCTCCTCCATGTCGCGGATGCGGTCGCGCAGCTCCGCCGCCTTCTCGAACTCGAGATTGTCGGCGGCCCGCTTCATCTCCTTTCTGAGATGCTGCACCAGACGCGGGATCTCGCCCGGCTTGTACTTCGCCGGCCTCTCCGCCACCAGCGGGACAGTGACATAATCGGCTTCATACACCTCCACCAGTCTCTTGCCCAGGGATTTCACCACGGTCTGCGGCGTGATCCCGTGCTTCTTGTTGAAGGCGGCTTGGAGGCGGCGTCTCCTGTTGGTCTCGTCCATGGCCCGCTTCATCGACTCGGTGACGGAGTCGCCGTAGAGGATCACCGTGCCGTTCACGTTTCGCGCGGCCCGGCCGATGGTCTGAATGAGAGAGCGCTCGGAGCGCAGAAATCCCTCTTTGTCCGCATCCAGAATGGCGACTAGAGAAACCTCCGGAAGATCCAGCCCCTCGCGCAGCAGGTTGATTCCCACCAGGACGTCGAAGCTCCCTTTTCTCAACTCCCGGATGATTTCCACCCGCTCGATGGTCTCGATGTCCGAGTGGAGATAGCGCACCCGCACGTTCAAGTCGTGATAATAGTCGGTGAGGTCTTCGGCCATCCTCTTGGTGAGAGTCGTCACCAGCACGCGCTCATTTTGCTCGGCCCGCTTGCGGATCTCCTCGAGAAGATCGTCCACTTGCGTGCGCGCCGGCCGCACCATGATCTCGGGATCGATGAGGCCGGTCGGACGAATCAGCTGCTCCACCGCGACCCCGCAGCCCTTCTCCAGCTCGTACTGCGCCGGAGTGGCCGAGACATAAATGGCCTGACTCACCGCTCTCTCAAACTCCGTGAAATTCAGCGGCCGGTTGTCCAGCGCGGAGGGAAGGCGAAATCCGTATTCCACCAGCGTCTCCTTGCGCGACCGGTCGCCCCGGTACATCCCGCCGATCTGCGGCACCGTCACATGGCTCTCGTCGATGAACAGAAGAAAATCGTCCGGGAAGTAGTTGATGAGCGTCGGCGGCGGCTCCCCCGGCTTGCGCCCGGTGAGGTGACGGGCGTAGTTCTCGATGCCCGGGCAGAAGCCCATCTCCTCGAGCAGCTCCAGGTCATAGAGAGTCCGCTGCTCCAGCCGCTGCGCCTCAAGGAGCTTGTTCTGCGCTCTCAGCTCTTCAAGTCTTTCTTTAAGTTCCTTCCGTATCTCCTGAATCGCTATTTTTATTCTATCTTCAGTCGTTACGTAGTGGCTCGCCGGGTAGATCGCCGCCTTGTCCATGCGCCGCTCCACCCTGCCCCTCAGCGGATCGATCTCGAACAGTCCTTGGACCCGATCCCCGAAGAACTCGATGCGCACGGCCGAGCTGTCTTCATAAGCCGGAAAGACCTCGACGATGTCCCCGCGCACACGGAAGGTGCCCCGGTGGAAATCGTAGTCGCTGCGCTGATACTGGATATCGACGAGCTTTCTGAGGACCCCGTCCCGCTCAACCTCCATCCCCGTCTCCAGGTAGACGATCATGTCGAAATAGGCGTCCGGCGATCCCAGGCCGTAGATGCAGGAAACGCTGGCTACGATAATCGCATCGCGCCGCTCCAGCAGGGCCTTGGTCGCGGAGTGGCGCAGCTTATCGATCTCATCGTTGATCGACGCGTCCTTCTCGATGTAGGTGTCCGTCGAAGGGACGTAGGCCTCGGGCTGGTAGTAGTCATAATAGCTGACGAAGTAGCGAACGGCATTGCCGGGAAAGAGCTCTTTGAACTCGTTGTAGAGCTGCGCCGCCAGGGTCTTGTTGGGGGCCATGACGAGCGTGGGCCGGTTCACCCGGGCAATGACATTGGCCATCGTAAACGTCTTGCCGGAGCCGGTGACGCCGAGAAGGACCTGATACCCCTTTCCTTCCTCTATTCCTTTAACCAGCTTCTCGATAGCCTGCGGCTGGTCTCCCTGGGGCTTGAAATCGGAGACGAGCCGAAACTCCCCTTCCCTGCTCCGCCGTGCCATGAAGAAAAAATACCAGGGAAGGCATGGAGGGGCAAGCTTGCAAGCTGCCTTTGAAAGTATTATTATTTTGTATTCTTTTGGCTCTGTGCACTATGGCAAAGACGCGCGCTAGAAAAGCCGGCTGGCTTCCCGCTCTGATTCTCCTTCTCTGGACAATTCCTGCCACCGCCGATGACCCGCCGAAGAAAGTAAGGCTCGCCTATTCCGGTTGGGAGGTTGGCACTGCCATCGCCTACATCGGCATCGACGGCGGCATCTTCAAGAAATACGGCCTGCAGGTAGAAGAGGTTTTTATCAGGGACGCGCTCAGCGCCGGGGTGTATTCGTTGATCGGCGTGGACTTCCTCATAGGATTCGGCAACCCTATCGCCTTGCTCCAGCCGATGACGGCCGGGGCGGATATCGTTTCTCTCGGCACCCATGTTTCCCAGGTGCCGTACCACATGGGCGTATCGTCCGATATCTCGGAGATCAAAGATCTCAAAGGGAAAAAAATCGGCGTGTCGGGAATTGGCGGGAGATCCGACCTCCTTGCGCGGGTCATCCTGCGACGGGCGGGACTGGATCCGGTGAAAGACGTCGAGATGGTGCCGGTGGGGCTTTCCCCCAACAGAGTGGCGGCCCTATCGAAGAACATCATTCAAGGGGCGCCCTTGACCCCCGAGATCGCGGACAGGGCGAAGCAGCTCGGCTTCAAGGTCCTCGACGTCAAAGAGGTGCCGTTGATCACGGCGATGCTGATGACCACCCGCTCCTTCATCAAAAAGGACGAGGAGACGGTGCGCCGATTCATGAAGGGGTACCTCGCAGCGATCCATTTCTATCTGACCCGCCGGAACGAGAGCATCGCGATCATCCGCAAGTACTTCAGCGGCAGGGAACCGGAGACTCTGGAAGGCATGTACGAAGCCTTCGCGGCGCAACTCAAGCCGCTGCCGGCCCCCGACCGGGAAGCGGCGCAGGCCCTCATCGACGCCGCTTCGGTGGTCAACCCGAAGTCAAAGGACATCAAGCCGCCCGACCTGTTCGAGCCCCGTTTTCTGGAAGAGCTCCGTGACAGCGGATTCCTCGACGAGCTGTACTCCGAAAAAATCAGCCTGTAAACCGGCTTTTGAAAAAGGCCCATCTGCGCGTAAGCTGACATCGGCCCGGAGGCGCTTATCGCCGGAGGCGTCTCTCAAGCTCGATGCAATAGATTCGGGATACGCTGTACCGTTAATACGCTTGAACCTCCACGTCTGATGCATCGATCTTTCGATCCACCTCCGGCGTTCCGCCCCAGAGTGAGGGGGCTTGCCGAGCAAGCCGAAAGCACCAGTCGTGCAGGTTCAAAGAACCCACCGCTCTATTGCTTTCGGCGCGCGAGGCAAGTCCCCGAACGAACCTTTTTGACCGGTCTGTAATCAGGGTTTTTTAAACCCTCTTAGACATTGACCTCGAGCGGCTTGAATGACTGGGGTCTTTTCTCAGCCGCGTTCAAGATCATGTCACATGTCACCGGCACTCGGTTGAAATAGATGCCTCCCAAGGCGTCGGAGATCGCGCATAAGAGCGCCGCCGCCGCCGCTCCCATTGGCGGCTCGCCGATGCCCTTGACACCCACAGGATTGTACCGGTCGGGTTGATTGACGGCCTCCCATTGAATGTCCAGCGGGACATCCAGATAAGTGGGAGGTTTGGCGGTGTAAAGCCCCCTGGTGGCGGCCAGCCCGAACTTCGTGTCGAAGACATGTTTCTCCGTCATAGCCAGGCCAAAGCCCTGCACGGCCCCGCCTGTAATCTGGTTGCCCAGGTTCTTGGGATGGATTACGGTCCCGCAATCCGCCACCTCCAGGCACTCCTTAATCTCCACGTGGCCGGTCTCCAGATCGACCTCGACCTGCACAAATGCCGCGCAGAAGGCGGGAACCAGTCCCT
>MGSR01000182.1 GCA_001798565.1 Deltaproteobacteria bacterium RIFCSPLOWO2_12_FULL_60_16 | reverse complement strand
CTTAGCCATGTTTGAACATACCTCGCAATTCAAAATGCAAAGTGCAAACCGGAAAATGAAAACATCGGCTTTCCACGTTTGGTAATTTAAATTTTGCCCTGATGGGATTCGGTCAGGCCTTGGCGGCAGCCTTCTTCAGGTCTTCGACCCGGTCGGTCCTTTCCCAGGTGAAATGGCCGTCGCCGGGAGTGCGTCCGAAATGACCATAGGCGGCCGTAGCGCGATAGATGGGTCGCTTCAAATCCAAAGTCTGAATGATGCTCTTGGGTCTGAGGTCAAAAAGCTCCTGTACGATCCGGGCCAGTTTCTTTTCCGGGACCAAGCCGGTATCAAAGGTATCCACCGCCACGGAAACGGGTAGCGCGACGCCGATGACGTAGGCCAGCTGAACTTCACACCTTTGGGCCAGCTCCGCAGCGACGATATTTTTTGCGATGTAGCGCGCCATGTAAGCCGCGCTGCGGTCCACCTTTGAGGGGTCTTTTCCGGAGAAAGCGCCGCCGCCGTGGCGTCCCATGCCGCCGTAAGTATCGACAATGATTTTGCGGCCCGTAAGGCCGGTGTCCCCTTGGGGTCCGCCGACGACGAAACGGCCCGTGGGGTTGACATGGTAGACAGTGCTCTTGTCCAGGTACTCCTGCGGTATGACGGCGCGAATAACGCCGTCGATAATCGTCTCTCTGAGTTTTTCATACTCCGCGTCCGCTGCATGCTGCGTCGATATCACTACGCTCTGCACTCGCACCGGCCTTCCGCCCCGATACTCCACCGTCACCTGAGATTTGCTGTCCGGCCGAAGAAAATAGGCCTCGCCGCCTTTACGAATCTTCGCCAGATACTTAACCAGGCTGTGGGCCATTTGGATGGGGAAGGGCATGAGTTCGGGCGTTTCGTTACAGGCGTAGCCGAACATCATGCCTTGATCGCCGGCCCCCTGTTCCTTGTGCAGCCCTTCGCCCTCGGTGACCCCCTGAGAGATATCCGGCGATTGGCGCTCGACGGCGGTGAGGATCGCGCAGGTGTTGGCGTCAAACCCCATGGCCGAATCCGTGTAACCGATTTCCCGCACCACCTCACGCGCGATCTCGCCGTAGCTCACCCTCGCCCTGCTCGTGATCTCTCCCGCGACGATGATCATGCCCGTCTTCGTGAGCGCCTCGCAGGCAACCCTGCTTTCAGAATCCTCGGCCAGGTGGGCGTCCAGGATGGCGTCGGAGATCTGATCGCACATCTTGTCCGGATGCCCTTCGGAAACAGACTCTGAGGTAAAGAGAAAATCCTTAGCTGCCATTCGACAAACCTCCTAGGCAAAACCTGAAAAACGGAATCTTTTTTGTATATCGGATAAGGGAGAGGGAATCAAGATCACTCGCTCTCGTGGAATTTTTTGTCCACCAGCTTCTCAACGGCGCGCACGGCCTCCTCGGCGTCCTCCCCCTTCGCCTCCACGTGGATATGGCTCCCGCGCGTGGCCGCCAGGGTCAGCACCCCCATGATGCTCCTGCCGTCGACGACTTGGCCGTCTTTGGAGATTTTCACCTCGGCGGAGAATCGGTTTACGGTCTGGACCAAAAGAGCGGCAGCTCGGGCATGGAGGCCGAGCTTGTTCTTGATCTCGAGGTTTCTAACTGCTTTTGCCATTCATCTACTTGTCGATATCCCTGTGTTTCACGTGAATCCGAAACCGCCCCTGGTCGAGCCTCTTTTTCAGATCCTCGACCAGGACCACGGAGCGGTGTTTTCCCCCGGTGCAGCCGAGCGCCAGCGTGAGGCTCGACTTTCCCTCCCGTTCGTATTGAGGCAGGGCGAATTCCAGCAGGGAGTAAAGCCGGTCCAGAAAGGTATGGGTCTCCTCGCGCTTGAGGACGAATTGCTCCACCTCGGTTTCCAGGCCGCTCTTGCCTCTCAGCTCATCGACGAAGAACGGGTTGGGGAGGAAGCGCACGTCCAAAACCATGTCGGCGTCGTGCGGGACGCCGTACTTATAGCCGAAGGAGGTGAGAAAGAGGCTCATCTTGCGCGGACTCGGCTGCTCGCTGTAATACCTCTCGACCTCTTTCTTGAGCTCGTGGACGTTGAAGTCGCTGGTGTCGAGGACTCTGTCGGCCAGCTCCCGCATGCCCTCCAGGGCCTTTCTCTCCCGGGAGATTCCCTCTTCGGTCGAGCCCTCGCCCGCCAGCGGGTGGGGGCGGCGCGTTTCGCTGAAGCGGCGCAGGAGCACTTCGTCGGCCGCATCCAGAAAAAGCACCTCGACCCGATGGCGCGCCGCGCGCAACTCGGCCAGGACCTCCGGCCAGGATTGCAGGAAAAGTCCCTCCCGGAGATCGATTCCCAAAGCGATCCGCTTGACCTCCTCCCGGTAGCCCTGGCACAGGTCGATGAACTTGGGAATCAGGGCCACCGGCAGATTGTCGATGCAGAAAAAGCCGCTGTCCTCGAGCGCACGGATCACGACGCTCTTGCCGGAACCGGAAAGTCCGGTGACCACGATAATGTCTAGGCCGTCAGCCATAAATAGCAAAGAAGCGCTCAGCTATCAGCTCAGATTCTGTCCGGCTGACCGCTGACCGCTGAGAGCTCCTTTAGAACTTTCCGTCCTCCTCTTTGATGACTGCGAAAATCTCTGCGCCGCTTTTTTCCTTCATGAGCCGGAGCCGAAAGTCGCTATCTTTGAGCAGGCGGGAGATTCTTGCCAGGGCCTTCAAATGGTCCGCGGCGGAGTCTTCCGGCGCTACCAGCACGAAGAAGAGATGGGTCAGGCCGCCGTCGAGAGAATCGAAATCGACCCCCTGCGAGCTTCGGGCCAGAAGCCCGCGCACCTGTTTCACCCCGGGCGCCTTGCCGTGGGGAATCGCCACCCCCTCGCCGATCGCGGTGGTGCTGATCTTTTCCCTCTCGAGCAGGGTGTCGAACAGCCGCCGGGCGTCCAGGGCCGGATCCTCCCGCGCCATCCAATCCGCCATCTCCTTGAGGGCGCCCTTTTTGTCCGCGGCCTTGAGGCTGGGGATGATCCTCGAAGCAGTCAACAAATCCGCGATCTTCAATCCTTCACCTTTCTTCGCCGCAGCCTGGCCTTGGTCTTGTGCTTCCTCACCTGCTGCTCCACCTTGTCCATGACCAGGTCTATGGCCGAGTAGAGATCCGCCGTTTCTTCCCGTCCATGGATGGTCAGCCGACGCGCCTGCAGCGTCACCTCCGCGACCTGTCGGTCCCTGGAGTCTACGGACAGCACCACGTGGGCATCCAGCGGACTATAGAAGTACTTGCCGATTTTATGCACCTTCTCTTCGGCGTACTGCTTGAGAGGTGCGGTCGGTTGGGTGTGACGGAAGGTCACGGAAACTTTCACGTCTGCCATGGCTGTCCTCCCGTTGCCGCTCGCTATTTCCTGGAATAGGGTTGTCGCCTCTTGGAAGAGGGGAGGATTCCCATGGCCTCGCGGTACTTGGCCACGGTGCGCCGGGCGATGTCGATGGACTCCTGGCTGAGGAGCCCGGCAATGTACTGGTCGCTGTGGGGCCTTTTGGGATCCTCAGTCGAGATGATGCTCCGGATCTTGTCCTTGACGCTCTCGGAGGCCACGTCTTCGCCGTTCCCCGACTTGAGACCGCTTTGAAAAAAATATTTGAGCTCGAAGAGCCCCTGCGGGGTGTGAACGTATTTGTTGGCGGTGGCCCGGCTCACCGTCGACTCGTGCATGCCGATGTCTTCGGCCACGTCCTTGAGCACCATCGGCTTTAAATGGCGCACCCCAAGGTCGAGAAAATCTCTCTGGAACTTGAAGATGCTCTGGGTTACCCGGTAGAGGGTCTGTTGCCGCTGCTGGATGCTCTTGATCAGCCAGGTTGCCGCCCGCACCTTTTCCTGCAGGTACTGCCTGGCGCTCGCCTCCTCCTCGCCCTCCTGCCCGGCGAGACGGCGGTACAGCGAGCTCACGCGCAGACGGGGAATCCCCTCGTCGTTCAGAAAAACCACATATTCCCCGGTGATCTTCTCCACCGATACGTCTGGAATGATCGTACGGATCTCCTCTTCTTCGAAGCCGCGCGCCGGGCGCGGCTCCAGCGAGGCGATCAGGTGAGCGGCGTCGACGATATCCTCTACCGAGACGCCGAGATCCCGCGCCAGCCGGTCATAGCGCTTGTTCTCCAACTGGTGCAGATGGGCCGAGACGATGCGCGCCGCCAGGCTGTCGCCGAGGCCGAGATTTTCCAGCTGAACCAGGAGGCACTCCCTGAGATCGCGCGCGGCAACCCCGACGGGATCGAAAAACTGAATTTGCTTCAGCACCCGTTCCGTCTCTTCGGCCGCGGCCTCCGTCGCCTGGCAGACCTCTTCCAGGGAAATGCCGAGGTAGCCGTGCTCGTCGAGGTTGCCGATCATATAGGAGCCGATAGCCTCCTCGCGCTCGGTGAGCCGCGACATGCGCAGTTGCCAGACCAGATGGTCTTCGAGGGAGGTCTTCTTGGTCAGAGTGTTTTCCCAGGAAGGAGGCCCGTCATCGTCGTCGCGGGAGGCCTCCGCGGTGAGCGAGCCGTGGACGGAATTGGAATGGGTATCGATGTACTCTTGCCAGTCCAGGGTGCCGATCTTATCCGCGGTCGAAAGCTCGCGCTTGACCTCCGGCAAGGCCGTCTCCGAGATCTCCGCCTCGCCGGCCACCGCGGTCTCCTGACCTCCCTCCTTCTCTTCCGGCGGGCCCTCCTCCAGAGTCGGATTCTCCTGCAGCTCCTGGGAGATGAGCTCCTCCAGCTCGACGCGCGAGAGCTGCAGCAGCTTGATCGCCTGCTGCAGCTGGGGCGTCATGACCAGCTGCTGGGCGAGCCTTTGTACCTGTCGGATCTCCAGTGCCATGGCTACATCTTAAAGCCTTCGCCGAGATAGACCTTGCGCACTTTCGGGCTGGCCGCAATGCTGTGGGGCGTCCCTTCTTCCAGGACCAGCCCTTCGTTCAGGATGTATGCCCGATCGCAGATTCCCAGAGTCTCGCGCACGTTGTGGTCCGTGATGAGAAGCCCGATGCCGCTGGTCGTGAGCTTGCGGATGATTTTTTGGATTTCCGCGACCGCGATCGGATCCACTCCGGTAAAAGGCTCATCGAGAAGAACAAAGAACGGCGAGAGTACCAGGGCGCGGGCAATCTCCACCCTGCGGCGCTCCCCGCCCGAGAGGGTATAGGCCTTATTCCTGGCGAGCTGGGAGATCCCGAGCATGCGCAACAATCCCTTGCAGCGCTCTTTCTGCTCCTCCTCGCTGATGTCCAATGTCTCCATGATCGCCAGAAGATTCTCCTCCACGGTAAGGCGGCGGAAGACGGAAGACTCCTGAGGCAGATAGCTGATCCCGGCGCGCGCCCGCTGATAGATCGGCGCCTGGGTCAGGTCCTCGCCGTTCAAAAATACCTGTCCGTGATCCGGACGCACGAGCCCCACCATCATATGAAACGTCGTGGTCTTTCCAGCCCCGTTGGGACCGAGGAGCCCGACCACTTCGCCTCCTTGGACTTCCAGATTGACTCCATGGACCACGCGGCGACCATTATAGGACTTTGTCACCTCTTCGGCTTTCAGAACGCTCATCGCCCTTTGCCCGGACCCCCCGCCCCTTTTTCCCGGTCCTGGAACTCCTCGGGAAAGATGATGGCCTTGACCCGCTCGTTGCCTCCCTCCACCACGGCGCGGTCCTCTTCGATGAAAAAGGTGATGCGGCTGCCGGAAACCTCGCTGTTTCCCTGGCGCACCACGGGGCTGCCCGTAAGCGTCACGGTCTTGGTCTTGCCGTTGAAGATCGCTTTGGCTCCCCGGGCGTTTTTGTCTCCTTGGACCACTTGCACCTTGCCCTCGGCGATCGCCTCTTTGAGCTGCTTCATCGCCGGATCGTAATAGGCGGTCAGGGTCTCGCTTCTCATCGTCATATCCGCCTGAACGGCGACGACCTGGCCTTTGTAGGTGATGGTGTTTTTCTTGCGGTCCGCCTCCATCCAGTTGGAAGTGATAAAGATGGGGTCTTTTCTGCTCGCCTGAAAGGCGGTTCCTCCAGACTTTTTCTTGGGCTCCTGGTTCGCTTTCCGGCCGGCCTCTGCCGCCCACGCGCCGGAAGGAAAAAGGGTTGCCAGGCAGGCCAGGACGCACCACGCATGCCACCGGCGCGATAAGCTATAGCTTGCTCTTCTTCTGTCCATCGGTTCGCGCCTTTCGCTTCTCCAGCTTTTGCGGCTCTATCCTGGTCCTTACTTTGTGGAGCAATCTCATCTTCTCGTCGTCCAGGGCGATCTCCATTCCCACCCCCTCGAGCTCCATACCGTCGCTCTTCACCGCCACTTTTCCCGGCAGGACCACTTGGTTCTTGCCCTTGAGATAGTGGATTTCATCGGTGCTCAGAACGTATCCCCGGTACTGGACCTGGACCTCGCCCGAGAGCTGGGCCCGCTCCATCTCACCGTCTTCGCCGGCGAGCCACATTTGGCCGGCGTTTGCCGTCGACTCCACAGTGGAGCCGTCTTTTTGATATAGGATCATGCGCGGCTTCTTGATGAGCAGCTGTTTTTCGGCCTTGAGATAGCGCGCCTCCTCACCGAAAAGTTCCCAGACCTTTTTCCCCCCCTCGAACTTGGCGCGGCGGAAATCCTTGATCCGGAGCGCCGCCTCAGGGAGATAATCCAAGGCCTTGGCCGGGTTTTTTCTTATTTCCCGGCTCTTCATCAGCCAATAGTTCTCGGTCACTTTGTAGGCCACCCCGCCCAGAGAGGCAAAGATGCCGATAAGAAGGATGGTCCCGAAGGTTTTTCGCCTCATAACAAGCCTGAATCCAGCGCGAAAATACCACCTTTCAAACAGGCTGTAAAGGAGTTAGGCACGAATCTTGCTTTAAGTAGGGAAGGGTTGGACAGGCGCCCGGGAAGAGATCAATTGCGGTAGTATTTGCGGCTGACCTCTTCCCATCTGCCCTGGGCCTTGAGGAGGAGCTCGACGATCTCCCGGACCGCGCCGTGTCCGCCTTTACCGGCGGAAATGTAATCCACTCGATTTTTGAGCGGCGCCCAGCAGTCCCTGACCGTCATGGCGAGGCCTGCCCTTCTGAGGACCGGAAGATCCACGATGTCATCCCCCACATAGGCGATCTCCTCGTCCGCGAGCCGGCTCTTATGCTTGATTTGCTCGTAGACTTCGAGCTTGTCGTAGGCCCGCTGATAGACCATGCGGATACCCAGGTCCCTGGCGCGGTGGCTGACGACCCTGGACTTTCTTCCAGTGATGAGCGCGACCTGAACGCCGGCGCGCAGCAGCAGGCGGATGCCGTGGCCGTCACGGACGTCGAAGCGTTTGATTTCCTCTCCCCGGTTGTCCATGACGATGCCGCCGTCGGTCAGCACGCCGTCGACGTCGAGCAATAGGAGTTTGATCTTCGCTGCTTTTTTCCGGAGGGAGGGCGGGATGCGTTTCACGGAAGAGGTCTTAAACGACGCCGGCCTTCAGGAGATCGTGCAGGTGCACGATCCCCACAGGCTTGCGGTTTCCATTCTTGAGAATAAACAGCGAGGTAATCGAGTGCTGCTCCATGATGGCGACGGCTCGGGCGGCGAGGGCATCGGCGGGTATGGTCTTGGGATTACGGCTCATCAGCTCCTGTGCCTTGAGGCGGAAGATGTCTCCCTTGCTCTCCAGCCCCCTTCTCAAGTCTCCATCGGTGATCACTCCGACCAGCCCGCCTTTCCCATCGACCACTCCTGTCACCCCAAGGCGCTTGGAGGTGATTTCGAGAAGAGTCTCTTTCATCAGGGTACCCTCATGAACCAGAGGCAGCTCTTTGTCCCGATGCATCACATCCTCCACCCTTAGAAGAAGCTTGCGTCCCAAAGTTCCGCCCGGATGGCGCAGCGCAAAGTCCTCTTCCTTAAATCCCTTTTTCTCCAGCAGGACGACCGCCAGGGCGTCTCCCATGGCGAGGGCCGCAGTTGTGCTGGCCGTGGGCGAGAGGCCCATCGGGCAGGCCTCCTCTTTGACCGCCGCGTTTAAGATTACATCCGCCGCGCGCGACAGGCTCGAGCTGGGGTTGCCGGTCATCACGATGATCTTGAGGCCTAGCCGTCTAATAATGGAAAGGATCTTCAAGAGCTCATCGGTCTCCCCGCTGTTGGAGACGGCCAGGACGACGTCGCCTTTCATAATTATTCCGAGATCGCCATGGATGCCTTCGCTGGCATGGAGGAAGAGAGAAGGGGTCCCCGTGCTCGACAATGTGGCGGCGATCTTCCGGCCGATCAGCCCCGATTTTCCCAGCCCGGTGACCACGACTTTTCCCTTACAGTTCAAGAGCAGATCCACCGCGCGAACAAAGTGCTCGTCGAGACGGTCGATTAGCGAAAGAATCCCCTGGGCCTCGATATCGAGCACGTCTCGGGCGCGCTTTAGAATCTTAGCAGCGTCCATTTATGATTTGCCTTTCAACAGGCCGTCGATCTCTTTGACCATTGTAAGCAACCCCTCCAGCTCTTTTAGCGGCAGGGAGTTGGGCCCGTCGCTCAGCGCCCGGTCCGGATCCTCATGAACCTCCATGAAAAGCGCGTCCACTCCCGCGGCCACTCCGGCCCGGGCCAGGGCCGGGATAAACTTCCGCTCCCCTCCCGAGGCCTTGCCGAGTCCTCCCGGGAGCTGGAGGCTGTGGGTCGCGTCAAACACCACAGGGTAACCCAGCTCCCGCAGCACTACCAGGGAGCGCATATCAGCCACCAGGTTGTTGTATCCGAATGAGACGCCGCGCTCCGTCAACATAATCTGCTCATTGCCCGTGGAGAGTATCTTCTCTATCACATTGCGGAGGTCCCAGGGCGCCAGGAATTGTCCCTTCTTGACGTTGACGATCCGTCCCGATCCGGCCACGGCAACCACGAAGTCGGTCTGCCGGCAGAGAAAGGCGGGAATCTGCAGCACGTCCGCAACCTCTTTGACCAACGCCACCTGCCGCTGCTCGTGCACGTCGGTAAGAACCGGGACGCCTATCTCTTTCTTCACCTGAGCCAGGATCTCAAGCCCTTTGTCGATGCCGGGGCCGCGATAGGATTTCAGAGAAGTGCGGTTGGCCTTGTCGTAGGAGGATTTGAATATGAATGGAACGCCGACCCGATCGGCCACCCCCTTGAGATGGGAGGCGTGTCTCAGGGCGGACTCCTTGCTCTCGATCACGCACGGGCCGGCGATCAGCGCGACAGGCCTGCCCGCGCCGATCTCGAAGCCTCCCACTTTTACTGTTTTGGCTGCCATGCGTACGGATCAGTAAATCAAGGCCAAATAGAGAATGCAAATATCACATTTTTCATTTTTACTTTTGCCTTGGCTAGGTCCGCGCCACTTTGATTCGCGGGACTTCTTTCTGCGCCAGGCGATTTTGCAGGGCCGCTTTGATGAAACCCTTAAAGAGGGGATGGCAATCCATGGGGCGGGATTTAAACTCGGGATGGAACTGGCAGCCCAGGAACCACGGGTGGTCTTTAAGCTCGACGATCTCGACCAGATTGCCGTCGGGCGAGAGTCCGCTGAGGATCATCCCCTGGCTGCCGAAGAGGTCCCGGTAGCCGTTGTTGAATTCGTAGCGGTGGCGGTGGCGCTCGGAAATCTTCTTCTTGCCATAGACTTTTACGGCCAGTGTTTCGTCTTGCAGGAGGCAGGGGTAAGCCCCGAGCCTCATGGTAGCCCCTTTGGCGTCGATCCCTTTCTGCGTTTCCATGAGATGGATGACCGGGTGGGGGCTCTGTTCGTCGAACTCGCTCGAATTGGCGCCGGCCAGCTCGCAGACGTTGCGGGCGAACTCCACGACCGCCATCTGCATGCCCAGGCAGATGCCGAAGAAGGGGATGCGGTTCTCGCGCGCGTAGCGCACCGCGGCGATTTTCCCCTCGCTCCCCCGGTCTCCGAAGCCTCCCGGGACCAGGATCCCGTCGGCTCGATCCAGGAGCCCCTTCACCCCCGCCTCTTCGATCTGCTCCGCCTCTATGCAATCCAACTCCACTCTGGCGTCGTTGGCGATACCGCCGTGGACCAGCGCCTCCATCAGGCTCTTGTATGATTCCTTGAGGGTCATGTATTTTCCCACGACCGCGATGCGCGCCGTGTCCTTGGGGCTTTTCAGCACTTGGATGATCTTCTGCCACTTTCTGAGATTCGGCGCCCCCGTCCATATGTGGAGCTTCTCGACGATCTTCTCATCGAGCCCTTCCTGGTGGAAGATCAGCGGCACCTCGTAGATCCACTCCACGTCCTTGGCGGTGACGACCGCGCTTTCCTCAACGTTGCAGAAATGGGCGATCTTGGCCTTGAGCTTCTTGTCCAGGATCCGGTCGGTCCGGCAGAGGAGGATGTCGGGCTGGATGCCCACGCCGGTGAGCTCTTTAACGCTGTGCTGCGTGGGCTTGGTCTTGAGCTCTCCGCCGGCGGCGATGTAAGGGACCAGCGTGAGGTGGACATAGAGCACGTTTTCCTTGCCCCAGTCCCAGCCGAACTGCCGCACCGCCTCCAGGAAGGGCAGCCCCTCGATATCTCCCACCGTGCCGCCGACCTCGCAGATCAGGATGTCGTAGCCTTCGGCGGCGGCGCGGATGCGCCGCTTGATCTCGTCGGTGATGTGGGGGATGACCTGAACCGTCCCGCCGAGATAATCACCGCGGCGTTCTTTGGCGATCACGGTCTCGTAGATCTGGCCGGTCGTGCAATTGTTCTTGCGGCTCATAGGCGTGGAGACAAAGCGCTCGTAGTGTCCCAGGTCGAGGTCGGCCTCCGCGCCGTCGTCGGTGACGTAGACCTCGCCGTGCTGGTAGGGACTCATCGTTCCCGGGTCGACATTGATATAGGGATCCATCTTGAGCACCGAGACCTTGAGGCCCCGGCTTTCCAGCAGCGCCCCGATGGAGGCGGAGGCCAGCCCTTTGCCCAGCGAGGAAACAACCCCTCCGGTAACGAAGATGAATTTGGTTTTTACGCTAGCCATCTTATCCTCTCATCCCTTCCCCCGGGCGCTTTCCCCAGCAAGTACTCTTCCGCCCTCGTTAAATCTTCCGGCGTGTCTACCTCGACGCCGGGCTCTTCCACGTCGGTCACTCGAATGCGGTAGCCGTAAGCCAAGGCGCGGAGCTGCTCGAGCCCTTCCGTTCGCTCCAGCGGGGTCGGACGAAGGCGGGAAAACTTGAGCAGGAAATCGCGCCGGTAAACATAAATCCCTATATGGCGGTATCCCCAAACTCCTTTTCCCCGCGGCTCCATCTTAAGCGCGGAGGCGCCGGCATTTCCCGCATGCTCTCGGAGGTACGGTATGGGGGCGCGCGAGAAATACAGCGCGAAGCCCCGCGCGTCGGTAACCACCTTGACGACATTCGGATTGATCCACTCTTCTTTCTTATAGATCGGCGTTCTGGCCGTGCCCATCGAGACGGAGCGGTCGCGCCGCAGCGGCGCCAGGGTTCGGCTGATGGTCTTGGGCTGGACAAACGGCAGGTCGCCCTGGATGTTGATGATCCATTCGGCCTTGAGCTTCTTGGCCACCTCCGCCAGCCGGTCGGTTCCGCTGACGTGATGCTTCGACGTGAGGACCGCCTCGCCGCCGAAATCTCTTACTGCCTCCAGGATTCGAGGATCGTCCGTGGCGACCAGGAGCCGGTCCAGGCCGCCGGCCCGGGAGGCGCTTTCGTAAACGCGCTGGATCATCGGCTTGCCGCCGATCTTGGCTAATGGCTTTCCCGGGAAGCGTGTGGAGCCGTAACGGGCTGGGATGATTGCAACGACGGCCATGTCAAATGCCCCCCGCCGCGCCACCGGGCCGTGCGGCCGACGCCGCAATTCTTTCGCGGAAAATAAAAAACCGCAATGGCCTTTGCGAAAAGCGCATCACGGAATTAAAATATACGCTTACCGATGGGTGGTGTCAATGAGATTCTTCGCCTTCGGCGATAAAATATTTTTTTTACGGTTTTAATTCTTCGAAGGGCCGATCATTCCCTCCTACAAATAAGAAAACGGGTGTGATATTTCTTGCTTTAGAGAGGTTTTTCGCTGTCTTCGGCCTGAGGAAATGACAGGAGGATTTGTTTATGGATTTTAGTCTACAAGCGGATCCCCCGGGGATCGGCGCGTTCAGGAAGGAAGTCCGAGGCTGGCTCCAAGAGAACATGCGCGGCTCGGAAGGCTTAAGGTGGTCAGCCACCTGGTCTACCCGGGAGAACGAGGAGGAGTACCGGTTCCGGCGCCATCTGGCCGGCAGGCTGGGAAGAAAAGGCTGGCTGTTTCCTATGTTCCCCGCGGAGTACGGGGGCGCGGGGCTCACGATCCATCACCAGACGGTGCTTGAGACCGAGCTTGCCGAGTACGGTCTCGGCCTCAACCATGTCTTCTACACGATCGCGCGCATTGTCGCGCCGGTCATCCTGAAGTGGGGCAGCGAAGAGCAAAAGCGGGAATTTCTCCCTCCTATGGTGCGCGGGGAGATATCGGTCTGGCAGGTGCTCACCGAGCCGCAGGGCGGAAGTGACGTGGCCAACTGCCAGACTAGGGCGATCCGAGACGGGGACCATTATGTCGTCAGCGGCCAGAAGGTCATGGTCGGGCACCACAAGCCGCCTGATTTTCTCTGGACGCTGGTCTGCACCGACCCGTCGCGCCCGCGCCACGAAAATCTGGGCTGGCTGCACATTCCGGCGAATCTGCCCGGAATAACTATCCAGCCCATGTACATGATGATGGGATTGAAGAATTCGGTCTTTTTCGACGGCGTGCGCGTGCCGGTAAAATACCTGGTGGGCGGCGAGAACAACGGCTGGAGGGTAGCCAACACCCACCTCGAGCTGGAGCACGGCGGCGAAGGAAGGGTCGGCGTCGATCCCCTGATTGAGCGGGTCGTGGAGTACTGCCAGAAAACCAAAATCGCCGGCGGGCCGCTCATGGAAGACGAGCGAGTGCGGGACACCATCGCCGACATGATGATCGAGCTGAACACGCTGAGGCGTTTCAACCAGCGCAACTACTGGCACCGCTTTACCCGAGACCCCCATCCCTACGGCGGCGCCCAGCAGAGATACTTCCAACGCATGATGCGTCTGCGCAACGGCGAGCGGTTGCAGCGCATTATGGGATGTGACGCTCTCGTGCAGGATCTGGCGGTCCACGAGGTCGTGGATTTTGAGTACGCGGTGCGCACCGGACCCGGGCAGCTGCACGGCGGAGGGACACTCGATACAGACCGGCTGATTTTTGCCCGCCGCCTCGGCCTCGGTCGGCCGACAAAAGAGCAAGCGCCGGAGACGATCTAGCAAAATAGGCAATAGGCAGTTAGGCAACAGGCAAGCAGGAGATAGTTATGGACTTAAGACTCACCGAGACACAGGAAATGTTCAAAAAGGTCGCGGCCGACTTCGTTAGAGCCGAGGCGCCTGCTCATCTTATGACACAGTGGTACCGAACGAAGGAAACCTTCCGGCCGGAGCTTTACCGAAAGGCCGCCGCTCTCGGCTGGCTCGGCATGCTCCTCCCGGAACAATACGGCGGCGCTGAGACCTCCTTAACCGACTGTGCCGTGGTTTTCGAAGAGCTCGGTCGCGGCCCGGTTCCGGGACCGTTCTTCTCCGCCGGAGTGCTGGGCGCTCAAATCGTTTTCCTGGGAGGCTCCGACGAGCAAAAAAAATCCCTGCTGCCCGCCATCTGTAAAGGGGAATCCATTCCCATCCCGGCGATTACCGACCAGGCCGCTGGTTGGGGGCCGGAAGCTGTGGAGACGACCCTGACCGGGAGTGCCGGCGGTTTTATCCTCGACGGCAGCAAGCGGTTTGTCTTCGATGCTGAGGCGGCCACCGGCTTTATCGTCGCGGCGCGAACCGAGAGCGGCGAGATCGCCCTGGTGCTCGTGGATCGGGCGAGCGCGGGCCTATCGATCAAGGCGCTGGTCGGATTCATGGTGTCGGCGGCGGAAGTCACGTTCGAAAAAGTAAGGGTGCCCGGCTCCAGCGTCATTACAGCCGGCAGCGGCTGGCAGGTGCTTAGCGGAGCCCTGGAGAAGTCGCTGCCGATGCTATGCGCTTACCAGGTTGGGGCCTGCCAGGAGATCTTCGGCTTCACCGCGGAATACACGCGCAGCCGGGTGGTCTTCGGCCAGCCGATCGGCCGCTTCCAGCGCGTCCAGGACCACTGCGTGGATTTGTCGGTTCACCTTGACGCGGCGCGCTACGCGACCTATGAGGCGCTCTGGAGGCTGGATTCGGGCCTGCCGGCCACTGCCGCGGTGCATGAGGCCAAGGCGGTGGCGAGCGAGGGATACCGCGAAGTCTGCAACTATGCGCACATGGTTTTCGCGGGCCCGGGAACCGATTATGGCCACCCCTTGATGGCCCACAGCGTTCTGGCCCACACGCTGTATCAGTACCTGGGGACGCCGTCGCACCACAAGCACAGCATGATGGATCTCTTGTACCCGATTTCGCCCAAGCACGCGTTGAGATAAGCTTTGTTGCTTGTGGTATAGAGGGGTTGCGCCTCTGGTCGACCTTGCGATGTATGGTGGATCGAACTAATAGGGCCCCATGGATTCCTCTCGCTGGTTGTTCGGCCTTATCGCTCTAGCGCTGGCCTATCTGGTTGTCCCACCCCTGTTTTTCATCTTCTATACCAGCCTGGTCAGCGAGCGCGGGGCCACGGCCGGGGCCTTCACCCTGGAGCATTTTTTTTACCTCGCGGGGTCGCTCTCCGAAGTGCGCACGCTGCTGTGGAATTCCCTGATCTTTGCCGTCGGCAGCGCGGCATTCGCCCTGGGCGCGGGGACGTTGCTGGCGTGGCTGGCCGAGCGCACCAATGCGCCTTTTCGATCCGTCGCCTATATTTCGGCCTATCTCGCCTTCGGGGTGCCGGGCATTATCAAGGTTATCGGCTGGATCCTGCTGCTGGGGCCTAAGGCGGGGATACTCAACACGGCGCTTGCGCCGCTGACCGGCGGCATGCCTTTCTTCAACCTCTTTTCCCTGCCGGGCATGATCGTCGTCGAAGGTTTTCTCTGGATGCCGGTGGTCTTTCTGCTCATGGCGACCCCTTTTCGCTCGATGGACCCTTCTCTGGAGGAGGCGGCGGTGGTCTCCGGCAGCAGCGGTTGGCAGGTGTTTAAGCGGGTCACCCTGCCGCTGGCTCTTCCCAGCGCCCTGGCCGTGTTGATCTTGACCTTCGTCCGCTCGCTGGAGGCCTTCGAGATTCCCGCGCTGATTGGCATTCCGGCCGGGATCGATCTCTTCACCACCGAAATTTACACCCAAATCAGAGGCGGGTTCCTCCCCAAATACGGCCCGGCGAGCGCCTACTCGATTCTTCTCATGGCGCTGGTTGCCGTAGCGCTGATACCTTACTACGGACTGACCCGCCACACCTACAAGTTTGCCACGGTGACCGGCAAAGGCTTTCGGCCGCGTCGCATCGATCTCGGCTCTTGGAGCTGGCTTGGCGGAAGTCTCCTGCTGCTCCTCCCTCTCCTCCAAGTGCTTCCCTTGAGCGCTCTGGCCTGGGCCTCGCTTTTGCCGTTCGTCAGACAGCCGTCCCGGGAGGCGCTCGCGCTCGTTTCTACGAATAACTACGTTACGGCTTTCGACGACACCACGATCGTGACGTCGGTTCTCAACAGCCTGACGGTCAGCTCCACAGCAGCGACCGCCACCGTTTTCGTCACCTTTGTCGCTTCTTGGGTGGTGATCCGGACAAGGATTCGCAGCCGTTGGCTTCTGGATCAGCTGGCCATGGTGCCGCTGGTCTTTCCCGGTATCGTGATGGGTGTCGCCGTGCTGAAAACGTATCTCGCCCTGCCCCTGCCGGTTTACGGGACCATCTGGATTCTCGTTTTCGCCTTCATGGCCCGATATCTGCCCTTCGGCATGCGCTTCAGTTATGCCGGACTCCTTGGCATCCACCGGGAGCTGGAGGAGAGCGCGGAGGTCTGCGGCGCCACCTGGGCGCAGGCCGCCCGCAGAATCGTCATCCCGCTCACCTTGCCCGCACTGTTCGCCGGCTGGATCTACATCTTTCTGATCACGGTGAGGGAGCTGTCGGTCGCTCTGCTGCTTTACAGCCCCGGCTCCCAGGTGATCTCCGTGAAGATCTGGGAGCTTTGGGAAAATGGCCATGTGGGCGAGCTGGCTGCGTTCAGCCTGGCCATTAGCTGCGGCACCGTGCTCTTGTCCGTGGTCTTTCAGCGGCTGGCCCAGCGGTACGGGCTCCATGTTTGAAAGGGTTCCCGCGTTGCGATAGAGCGGAACTGGAGAATTAAAGGACGGCGAAGTGATCTTACGGTTGAGGCGTAGATACGGGGGAGCAAGATGAAGATTACCAAGGTGCGCGCGGTCGCCCACGAGGTGAAAAATAATATCACCGGGTGGAAGATCTCTCTGGGAACCAAGGACAACCACGAGCTGATCTTTGTGCGGATCGATACCGACGCGAAGATTTTCGGCGTGGGCGTCGCCAGTCCCGGCGCGATCTACATCAGCGGCGACACCGGGGCGCACCACCTCGAGTTGATCAACAGGGTTCTCGGCCCGGCCATTGTCGGGTCCGATCCATTCGAGCTCGAAGCGATCATGCGCAAGCTCGATGCGGTGGCGAAAACGGCGGAAAGGGCCAAGGCCGGCATCGATCTTGCGCTGCACGATCTATTGGGGAAGGCTTTGGGCATGCCGGCGAACCGGCTTTTCGGCGGCGCCGTGCGCCAGGAGGTGCGGGTGAACCGTCTCATGGGGATGTACCCGCCGCGCGAGATGGCGGAGAAGTGCGCGGCCGTGGTCGAGAAGGGCTACACCGCCCTGAAGCTCAAGGTGGGAACGACGCTCCAGGAGGATGTCGAGAGGGTGCGGCGGGTCCGGGAGGCGGTCGGTCCGGAGGTGATGCTCACCATAGACTTCAACCAGGCCTGCTCCGCCAAAGAGGCGATCCAGCGCATTCAAAGGATGGAGCCGTATGACGTGGCGATCGTAGAGCAGCCGGTCAAGGCGGCTGATCTTAAAGGAATGGCCCTGGTGCGGCGGGCGGTCCAGGCCCGGGTCATGGCGGACGAGAGCGTCAACAGCCCGGCGGAGGCGATGAGGGTCATCGAGAGCGGCGCGGCCGACATCATCAGTCTCAAGATTCCCAAGATGGGGGGGATTTTTAAGGCGAGAAAGGTCGCGGCGCTGTGCGAAGCGGCGGGAATCGACTATCTCGTCGGCACGGCGCCTGGCACTCGCCTGCTGGACGCCGCCGGCGTCCACCTGGCGGCGAGCTTGAGGAATCTCACGCTCCCGTGCGAGATCGGAGAGTTCGAACGCATAGCCGGCGATCCGTGCAGCGGGCTGGAGATCGTCGGCGGGATCTCCCGCCCGCCGCCGGGACCGGGACTGGGAGTCGAAGTCGATCTCGGCCGGATCGGTCTGGCCGGCTGATTAGCCGCTGGAAAGAAAGAGGGTAGAGACATGATTGTCGATGCCGATGGTCGATCACCACATCTTGCTAAAGACGGCATTGCCTTAATAAAATCAACGGGTTAGATCCCATTCTCCGGCTATACCTGCTCGTTAATAATTAGCTTTTTGAAGCAATTGTAAGCGCCTTCGTCTAAACCAGACGAAGGGAGGTGATTCTGTGAAAAGCAT
>MGSR01000181.1:9464-11480 GCA_001798565.1 Deltaproteobacteria bacterium RIFCSPLOWO2_12_FULL_60_16 | reverse complement strand
CGAGAGGCCTACGAGGGCGAATCCCAGCCGCTGCGCCTCTTCCTTGATCCGCGCTGATAGTGACTTAATGGTAGGAGACATTGCCGCCCTCGTCCTCTTCGGCGTCGAGCAGCGGGCGGCGGCCGGCGAAGCCGTCTTCGATGCGGTGCCAGTAGCAGACGCCCTCTTCGCCGTAGCGCCAGCAGAGAAACACGATCTCCCCTCCCAGCACGCAGGGAAAATCGACCAGCCCCTGCTCTACCCCTTTGCACACGCATCCGTAGCTGTTGATCTCTTCCACCAGGCCCTTGACCTCTTGAACGAGCCGGGCGATCGCGTCGTTTTCCTGCAGCCGTTCCATGAGATCCGGGGCGTTGGGCGAGAGGCTTTCTTCGCGGATCACGGTCGCGCTCTTCTTGCGCAAAAAATCGAGGTGGTCGAAAACCCGCTTCATCAACGGCCGCAGGGCCGGCAGGAGATCATTGGCCTCATCCACGGTAAAGAGGCGGGGAAATGACTGCGAGGAAGCCATAATGAAGGTTAGAGGTCCATTTCCTTCCGGATCTCGCGCAGCAGCGCGATATTGTCCGAATGGCCGGTCATGCGCGCCGTCACCATGCCGCGAATCGGCCGCCCCAAGAGATAAAAGTCGCCGACGATGTCCAGGATTTTATGGCGGGCGAACTCGTCGGCGAAGCGCAGCTCCGTGTTGAGGATTTTTTCGTTGTCCATGAGGATGCAGTTGCTGAGCCTGCCGCCGTTGACCAGTCCGAGCTTTTCGAGGTTTTCGATGTCCTTGAGAAAGCCGAACGTCCTGGCCGGGGCGATTTCCGCTTTGAAGGACTCGGGACCCTTGTAAAGATACGTGTGCTCCTGAAGCCCTATGGGCTTCGGGTAATTGAGGACGTAGCGGACGCCGAAGGTGTCCGCGGGTTCAACGCTGATGGTCTCGCCGCCCTTCTGACCGACCCGATAGGTTCTGTCGATGACGATCTCGGACCATTCTTCATCCTGTTCCTGCAGGCCGGCCTCCTCGATCAGATTGCAAAAATCGAGAGCGGAGCCGTCCATGATGGGGATCTCTCCGTGCATCTTGACCAGCAAATTGGTAACCCCGTAGCTGTGCAGCACCGCCAGAAAGTGCTCCACGGTCCCGACCACGATGCCCTTGCCGCGCAGCGACGTCGCGTAACCTGTCGAGCCCACATAGTCCAGATGAGCGGGCACGGTGGTGTCCGCGGAGATGCCGCTGAACAGAATTCCGCTGTTGGGAGGGAGCGGATGGAGTATGACCCCGGTCTTGATCCCGGAATGGAGTCCCTGGCCGGAGATCACGACGCTCTTCCTGAGCGTCTTCTGCTTCAAAGAGCGCGCTGCGGCTGCAGCAGCCGAGACCCGGGAACGGCGTTTGCCTTTATCCCTCTTGAGACTCTTCCCGTTTCCCTTCGAGGGGGGAGACCCGCCCAGAGCGCGGCGGACCGTCAGGAGCAAGCCGTCGAGCGAGAGGGGCTTTTCAATGAAGTCGAAGGCCCCCAGCTTCGCCGCCGCAACCGCCGTGTGGATGTTCCCGTGGCCCGAGATCATAATGACGTTCACCTCGGGCTCCTGCTCCTTGATCTCTTTGAGCAAACCGATGCCGTCCACCTGCGGCATCCAGATATCCAATAGAACCAGACGAGGGCGCTCCTTGCGGATCAGCTCCAGCACCGTGGTGCCGTCGGAGGCCTCGATCACCCGGTAGCCCTCGTCGCTCAGGATCTCCCGAACCGACTCCCGGATGCCTTCCTCGTCGTCTACTATGAGGATCGTTGTTTCCGCCGCTGTTTCTTTCACTTCCCCTCCCTGCGCTGGCTATGAAAGGACCGCTTTCTTTTTGATCTCCTGGAAGTCCGCCTGTTCGCGCACCGGCAACTCGACGATGAACCGGGTGCCTTTGGGCTCGTTCGGCCGCACCCGGATGTAGCCCCTATGATCGGCCACGATGGCGCTCACGATGGCCAGGCCCAAACCAGTGCCGTCCTTTTTCGTGGAAAAGTA
>MGSR01000181.1:0-9438 GCA_001798565.1 Deltaproteobacteria bacterium RIFCSPLOWO2_12_FULL_60_16 | reverse complement strand
CCGGCGCCAGCCCGCACCCGTCATCCGCCACTTCCAACTGCACGATCCCCAAGGAAGGATGGCACACGGTCGAGATCTTGATCTCCCCGCTCTCCCCTACCGCGGCCACCGCATTATCCAACAGATTGATCAGGGCCCGTTTGATCTGGTCGCGGTCCAATTCGAGAGATGGAATTTCTCCCGAATTAAACTGGAAATTGATCCCGCGATGCCCCTCTTTGAACAGAAAAAGGGCCTCTTTCACGATCTCATTCAAGTCGTTCGGCGCGAGCTCCGCAGCCGGGAGGCGGGCAAATTGCGAAAACTCATTCACCAGGTTTTTCAGCTCTTCGACCTGTTTGATGATCGTCGAGGTGCACTTGTCCAGGATGGCCCCGTTCCCTTCCAGCAGCTTGGCGTACCTTTTCCTCAGGCGCTCCGCGGAGAGCTGGATCGGCGTCAGGGGATTCTTGATCTCGTGCGCGATTCGCCGCGCCACCTCGCGCCACGCCTCCATCCTCTGAACCTTTTGAATCTGGGTGATATCCTCGAGGAAAACCATGATCCCCAGGATATTCCCCTCGTCCCCTGTCATCGCGGCCGCCGTGACCATCAGGGTGAGGATCTGATCGGGCAGCGGTATCTTGACCTCCCGCTCGACGCTCGCGCGCCCCCTCACATGTTCGATGATCTCGCGCAGGACTCGCAGGTGTTCCGACTGAAAAACCTCGCCGTAGTTCTTCCCCAGCGCCCCTTCCACTGGGACGCCCACCATCTGCTCCGCGGCGCGGTTCATGGTGGTCACCCTCCCCGTAGGATCCACGGAGATCACCCCCGCGGTGATGTTGGCCAGCAGAGTCTCCATGTACCGTCCCCTGCGTTCGACCTCCAGGTTGATCTGCTTTAAATCCCTCGTCATCTGGTTGAAGGAATCCACCAGCGTGCCGATCTCGTCGTCCCCGGCCGCTTCGATCTGATAATCCCAGTTGCCGTGCGCCACTTCGTGCGTCCCCTCCGCCAGCCTCTGGATGGGGACGGTGATCCCTTTGGCGAGATAGAGGCCGAACCATGTGGCCGAGAAAATAATCACCAGCGTGATCAGGAGCAGCGTCATGATGTAGGTGTTCTTGACCGGCTTCTTCAGGAAGGTGAGCTGCTTGTGTTCCTCGTAGGAGCGCGATATCTGCAGCGCCCGCTTGGAGATGCTCTTGGGCACGTAGTAATCCACGACCACGGCCCCGAGAATCATGCGATCCTCGCCGTAAATCGGCACCCCGCCGCGGATCACATCGGCCTCCCCGAAGGCCTGGGTCCGCGTCACCTCCAGGCCCCGCAGGGCGCGGTTGAGAAAATCGGATTCCGGCTTGATGGTCACGCCGGTCGGCACCTGATCGTTGAACGCCACCACCAGCAGCTGGCGGTCGGGAGAAAAAACCTCGACGGTCCCCAGATTGTACTCCCGCTGCTTGGCCTGGATGAACTCCTTGAGCTCACCGACCCGCCGCGAGTCGAACAGCCCCTCCTGCGTGATCCGCTGACCCAGCTGGCGCGCATAGAACAGGGCGTTGTTGGCGGAGTTCTGATAATAGGTCTGGCCGATCTCCAGAGATCCCTGCAGCGCGTTTTCCACCTGGACGTCCAACAGCCTCTCGAAGGAACGGGTGACAAAGCCGCCCGCTATGATGAAAAGCAAGACGCTCGGGACCAGAGAGAGCGCGATGAAAGCCAGCACCAGACGGACCCGCAGACGGGAGCCGAGGATGCGCTTCTTGCGCTCGAAGATCAGCTTGACGAGGTTCCGGACGACCAGAAAGACCAGCAGGATGAGCAGAATGATGTTGATGTTGAGGAGGAGAAAGAAGCCGATGTTGCCGCTCAGAGAGGATTCGCCGGAGACCTCGGGGATCTGGACCTCGAAAAAGGCAAAGAGGAGCACCATCAGGGTGGTGACCAGGATCACCATCCCTTCCCGCTTTCTCCGCAAGGCCTCCTCGCGCCTGAGCTTATCCTCTAGCGTTTTGGAGCTGTCCGTGACTTCCATTCCTTCGAGGGCCCTTCCATGAGGCAAAAAACAACAAAATTTTACCTCCGAAAGAGGTAAAGGACAAGGGTTATGATCAGGCTCAAGAGCAGGCAGCTCGTGAGCGGGAAGTAAAAGCTAAAGCTCTCCCTGCGGATAGTGATATCTCCGGGAAGCTGGCCGAGCCAGGGGATCTTCACCCCGACCGAGAAGATGAATCCTAGAACCACTAGCAAGATGCCAAAAAAAATCAGCGCCTTGCCCAAACTCGCCATACTAGAAGAGGCTCTCCTGCTTCTTGGAGGCGCCCGGCACGCCGGCGCCTTTTTTACGGCCGAAATGCTCGTAGGCCAGCGAGGTGGCCACCCGTCCCCTGGGGGTGCGGTGCAAAAAGCCGGCCTGGATCAAGAACGGCTCGTACACGTCTTCGATCGTGTCCTTCTCCTCGCCGATGGCGGCCGCCAGGGTCTCCACTCCCACGGGCCCTCCGTCGAACTTGTCGATCAAAGTGACCAGGAGCAACGTGTCCATCTTATCGAACCCCCTGGGATCCACTTCCAGCATCTTCAGGGCCGCTTCGGTGACCCGCTTGGTGATGACACCGTCGCCCTTGACCTGAGCGTAATCCCGCACCCGGCGGAGCAGCCGGTTGGCGATTCTCGGTGTTCCGCGCGAGCGCCGGGCGATCTCCACCATCCCCTCATGGTCTCCGGTCACTCCCAGAAGGGACGCGGACCGGCCCAGTATCTGCGTCAACGTCTCCGGAGAATAAAAATCCAGGCGGAAGATCGCGCCGAAGCGGTTGCGCAACGGCGAGGTCAGGAGCCCGGAACGCGTGGTCGCGCCGACCAGCGTGAAGCGCTTGAGATCCAGCTTGATGGAGCGGGCGGATGGTCCCTGGCCGATCATCAGATCGATCTGATAATCCTCCATCGCCGGGTAGAGGACTTCCTCTACGACGTGATTCAGCCGGTGAATCTCGTCGATGAACAGGACGTCGCCCTCCTCGAGATTCGTCAGCAGCGCCGCCAGGTCGCCCGGCCGCTCCACCACCGGACCGGACGTGGCCTTGACGTTGACTCCCATCTCGCGCGCGATGATGTAAGCGAGCGAGGTCTTGCCCAGGCCCGGCGGCCCGTGGAACAGGAGATGGTCCAGGACATCCTTCCGTCCCCGAGCGGCGGCGATCGCCACTTTGAGATTCTCCTTGACCTGGTCCTGGCCCAGGTACTCTTCGAAGGTCCGGGGCCGGAGATTGACCTCGTATTTTAGATCCTCATCCGTTCTGTTGGGAGTGATCTGCCGGGATTCCATAGTCATAATTTCGAATTGTGAATTCTTAATTTTGGATTGTGCGATTCAAAATTGAAAATTAAAAATTTGCTTTATTGACTTAGCCTGCGCAGCGCCTCCTTCAATACCTCTGCCAGCGTTGTTTCTCCCTGCCGGGCGACCTCCCGCACGCTCCTCTCCGCTTCTCCCTGCCGGTAGCCGAGGTTCACCAGAGCCGAGACCGCGTCGCGCGTCAACTGTGAGCCGTCGGCCCGTCCGGTCTCTGCCGAAGGCACCCTGAGCATCTTATCCCTCAGCTCCACGATCATCCGCTCCGCGAGCTTCTTGCCTACCCCGGGAATCGAGAGCAGCTTGAGGTGATCCCCTTCCTTGAGGGCGCGCGCCAGCTCCTCGACCGGGATGCCGGAAAGGATATTGATCGCGAGCTTGGGACCGATGCCGGCCACGCCGTTGAGGAGCAGAAAAATATGTTTCTCCTCTTGCTCCATAAAACCAAAGAGCTGCAAGGCGTCCTCCCGCAGATGCGTGTGTATGTGAAGACTGATCGTCCCGCCCACCTCGGGCAAACGATAGAAGACATTAAGGGGGATGAGGATTTGGTAGCCCACTCCGGCCACGTCCACGATCACTTCGCCGGGCACTTTATGTTCCAGCGTGCCGCTGATCTTGGCAATCATTTTTCGTTATTCGTTACTGGTTACTCGTTAACTCGCAAGCGGCTATCCTGGTGGAGTGGCAAGGTCATAACGAATAACTGTTAACCATTAACGAGTAACGTTCTTCCACCGCCGCGGCTCCCGCCCGGCGTCAGGGATCGCCGCCATAACGCGGGAATGAAAGGAGCTTTGATGGAGATCGCAGATGGCGGCGGCCAGGGCATCGGCGGCGTCCGCGGGGACTTTCCCCGACAGGCGCAGTAAAGAACCCACCATTTTCTGCACCTGCTCTTTAGTGGCCTGGCCGTACCCGGCGACGGCCTGTTTGATTTCAGCGGAGCTGTACTCGCGCACCTCGACGCGGTTCTCCGCGGCGGCGAGCAACGCCACCCCCCTGGCCTGACCCAGCTTCAGCGCGCTCTGGGGATTGCGGGCGAAAAATACCTTCTCCAGGCTGATCCCCTGGGGCCGGTAGCGGCCGAGGACCTCTTGCAGACCGCGGTAGATACGGGACAAGCGGCTTGCCTGATCATGGCTTGCCGGCGAGCCGATGGTGCCGTGGGCCACATGAACGAGGGATCCTGCGGCCATTTCCACGACCCCCCAACCGGTAGCGACCGTGCCGGGATCGATTCCCAGTATTCTCCGGCTTTCTTTGGACGATTCTGCCGCCCGGTCGCAGCCCGGTGGAATACCCATCAACTGGCCTTTTCCAAGAGCTCGTCCGGAATGTCGAAGTTCGCCGCCACGCTCTGCACGTCATCGTGGTCCTCTAACTCCTCCGTGAGCTTGAGGATCTGCTCGGCGGAGGCGCCGGCCAGGGCCACGGTGTTCTTCGGAATCATGGTGACCTGGCCCTCCAGGCCAGGAACGCCTTGGCGTTGCAAGTGCTCCCTTACCTTTCCGAAATCTTCCGGCCGCGTGACGATCTCAAAGAGCCCGCCCTCCTCGCGCACGTCCTCGGCGCCGGCATCGAGCGCCAGACTGATTAAACGGTCCTCTTCGATCTTGACTTTGTCGACCGTGATCAAGCCCTTCTTGTCGAACATCCAGGCCACACAGCCGTTCTCACCCAGATTGCCTCCGTGCTTGGCGAAGAGGTGACGGATCTCCTGAACGGTCCGGTTCTTATTGTCCGTCAGGACCTGCACCATGATCGCGGCGCCTCCGGGACCGTACCCTTCGTAATGAATCTCCTCGTAGGTAACGCCTTCGATCTCGCCCGTGCCCTTTTTGACCGCCCGCTCGATGTTATCGCCAGGCATGCTCGCGGCCCGCGCCGTCAGCACCGCCGTGCGCAGGCGCGGATTGGCGTTGATGTCGCCGCCGCCCATGCGCGCCGCCACGGTGATCTCCTTGATCAGCTTGGTGAAGAGCTTTCCCCGCTTCGCGTCCTTAGCCGCTTTTTTGTGCTTGATGGAACTCCATTTGGAATGACCGGACATACAGGCAAGGAACTCCTTCTGCTGACCGCTAAACTAGCACAATCCTCATTCTGGGTAAACGGTTTCCCACCACGGCGACGCGAAGGTCAAGGCGCCTATTTGACTCTACCTGCCCGGCGGGTGTTGTTTAGCTTGCTTTTGCGGGTCGAACCGTGCAGTCGGCGTAGATCTGAATGGAATCCTCCGCTATCCGAGAACCCTGCGTAATGAGCGTCACTATGCTGCGCACATTGCGGCTGACATTGTCGATGTCACTAACAGGAAACCCGTCCCGCAGAAATCTCCCGATCAGCTTGTCCTCCTGCAGGGTTACGATCTGGAGCGACTCAGGCTTGTCCGCTTTGAAGTAGTGCTCGGTCCCGCGGGCACAGTTGTCCAATTCCCTCTGCAGCTTCGCCGAGATTTTCATGCCCACAAACAACCGTTTATCTAACTCGTACATAGGGGGCCTCCTTTACCTCCATCCCTTGGTCTGGAAATGGAGAGGATCTCTTAAGTTTTGCAATTCCCGGTAGTAGTAAAGCGCCGCGGGCCTTCGATCCTTAAATCTCAGCCGCTTAAGAAATGCAAGTTCATCCCGGGTCAAGTCTCCGCTCAAGGAGGTGTCCTGGAGGAACTCTCTCAGCCCGGGTTCCTCGCCTGCCGCTGGTTCCAGGTCCGTTTCCACGAACTCAAACTGCTTTATCCTTTCACGGCCCAATTCAGGGGCCAAAACGACCTTCATAGCAAAGGTCACTGGATCGATGTCCCAGGATTGAATGAGCGGTTCCAGGAAATAGGCGAAGTTTTGTACCGACAAGTTGAAGATATCGGTATCCAGGAACTCCATGACGATTACCCGCATCTCCTGGAAGCTTTTGTGGTTGAGCCGAGCGACCACCCGGAGCCAATCCTCGTTTTTCCATTCTTCCTTGGCCACTCCCTTGGCTACGTCCAAAAGTTTCTGCGTGACGAGACGCTCGATCTCGCCGAAGGGTTCCTTTTGAAAGATAGCGCGCAGTTGGTGGGTCTTCTCAGATTTGCACTTGCGCAGAATCAGTTCTCTGATCTCTTGAAACAAAGGCGTCGCGGGTTCTTCGATCTTTCTCTTGAGCTCCTCTCTGCGCTGTGCGTCGGCCAGCTTTGTCAGCTCTCCAGTAGGAAGTTTCAAGAACGCCTCGATCTTTTCATAAATGTCTGACCGATTGGGTGCGGGAAGGGATTTCCTGCCGGTCAGCAACTGAGAGATATAAGACTCTGTCACCTCTGCGGCCGCTGCCAGCTCCCTCTGCTCGCGTCCTAGTTGTTCCAGCCGATGTTTAACTAGCTCTTTAATCTCCATGATGTTTCTGCCTTTGATTAACTGAATTCGGTTATTTATACTATATTTTATCGAGTGTGTAAATATTCAACTTGACAACTTGAGTTAATTCATCTAGTGTAGGTTTATTCATTGTCAAGGCATAGGGTTTCATGCCGAGGCTAACTGAAGTACTTCAAGTAAGCCTACAATACTTGCACTTGCATATGCGTTACAACAATCCCATTGATCGGGGAGAACCCGGCCTTTTACCGCAGGAGGTAGAGGATTCGCCGGATATTGATTTGCCGGAGCCGTCTCGGGAAGCTAGCTGGGACCCTGATCAACTGCTCAATCCGGAAAATCCTCTAGAGGAAGCGGCGGATGAGGAAGTGGCGGACGCGGACCTTGAGAACGGCCTTTCAGAGAAGGCAAGAAATCCGGTTTTTCTATATCTCCGGGAGCTGGGATCCATCCCCCTCTTGACTCGCGAGCAAGAAATTACCCTGGCCCAGAAGATCGAGGAGGGTGAGGCCCAGATCGCCACAGAGGCTTTATCGTCCCTTCTCGCGCTCCGTTGCGCCATCGATCTCGGGAAAAAGGTCGCTACCGGACTCGTAAATGTGCGCGATGTGGCGAGGGATCCGGACGAGACATCGGCTAATATCCTGGTAGACGAAAAAACTCTCACAACTCATTTTCGGACGCAAATGAGAAAGCTCCAGTATCTGGCCGGCGGTTATGAAAACACGGTCCGGCAACTGGAGAAGCGAATAAGTCCAGGGCATCGGGAGCGGCTCGATAAAAAACTGATCCGGCAGAGAGAAAAAATTGCCCTCGCAGTGAAGGGCCTGCGACTTAACCGCGGCCAGATCGAAATTATTATTGAATCCCATAATCGGACCTACGAGAGGCTCAAGGAACTGGAACAGAAAACGGGAGGAAAAGCAAAAAGGGCAGCGATTCAAGCCATCGAGAGAGAGATGGGAATGGCTGCCCAGGAAATTGCCCGAAGGGTTCAGAGCATTATTGACCAAAGGGCGCAGGTCGCCTTGGCCAAGAAGAACTTCATCGAGGCCAATCTCCGTCTCGTTGTGGCCATTGCGAAAAAGTACGGCGGCCGGGGCCTCCAGTTGCTCGATCTAATCCAGGAAGGCAACCTCGGCCTTATGAGGGCCGTAGACAAATTTAATCACCGGCTCGGATTCAGGTTTTCAACTTATGCCAGCTGGTGGATACGTCAGGCTATCACCCGGTCCCTTTCGGATCATTCCCGCACCATCCGTATCCCGGTCCACATGGTGGACTTGGCTACCAAATTTACTCGAACCGCCGTTTACCTCAACCGCAAACATAACCGCCGGCCCACCCTGGAGGAGATCGCCGCAGAGATGGGAATGCCGGTAGAAAAGGTCGAGCCGATTCCCAACCTGGTAAAAGAACCGCTTTCTCTCGAAACGCCGATAGGCGACGGAGATGAGGCCTGCCTCGGTGATCTAGTCAAGGATGAGCGCTCGACGGACCCGGAGAAGGCGGTTCTTGATCTCAACCTTCAGGAGGAGACGCGAAGAATCCTGGCGACTCTCAGCCCTAGGGAGGAAAAAATCATCCGTATGCGCTTTGGTATCAGAGAGAAATCGGATTATACGCTCGAGGAGACGGGAAAAATTTTTTGCGTCACGCGTGAAAGAATTCGGCAAATCGAGGCCGCGGCCCTGAGAAAGCTCCGCCACCCACAGAGAATTATCACCCTTTGAGGCCGTCAATAGCCGAAGCAAGCGCCCTGTTTGCCCGGCCGGGTTAAGGGTGCTAAGATGAACCAGTTCCTTTAGAGCTTCTTTTCAATTCGGCGAACCTCTGAGCTTTAAACGAGCCGGAGGTTTTTTATTTTTACTCGGGGAGGATGACATGTCAGAGACAATGGCTCCAAGCAAACTGCAAGACGGAACGCTGATCCGGCATAAAGTGACGGGGTACGAAGGGCGCATAGAAGGCGTTACGTAGATTAAGACGTGCTTCACTGCGGGTGGGGCTCTGCTGGAAAAGTCCAATAGCAAGCAGACGTTTCAATACCGTGTGGCTGTCAAGGGAGAAACCATGCGGCGGATCGCGCCGGCTGAGGATTTTGAGATATTGGAAACGGCCTCGCAGGTCGTCTGCGCCCGCTGTCAATTCTCTTTCAGGACCAAACCGGGCCTGGGCGAGAAGCCCGCGGGCCGCTGCGAGTGCGGGGGATGGATCTGCCCATCGTGCCTGGACTGCCGGGATGCGGGGGAGCAGTCCCGCTGCCTGAAACAGCGCAAGCGCCTAGCCAGGAAACTCGCGTTACAGAAAAAAGTCGGGGTGGGTTGACATAAGGACTGAAACAACGTAGAGTGGCTTTACTTCTTCAGTATAGGGCCTTCTGAAAGAGGAAAAGACAAAGGTTGAAGGCCCAGTCAGTCTCTCCTTGCGAAACGATACCTAAAGGATAAACCGACCAGAGCGTGGTTCCAGTCTTTAAGTTCCCCATGTTCTGCTCCCATTAGCGGTCAGCTTCTCAGGGTCAAAGACACCAACATTCTCTTATAAGGAGGAGAACATGAGTAACAAACTGTATGTAGGCGGATTGCCCTATTCGGCGACGGAAGGGCAGCTGCAAGAACTATTCGCGGCCCACGGGACCGTGGAATCGGCCAAGGTGATCTCGGATAAATTCACCGGCCAGTCACGCGGCTTCGGCTTCGTGGAGATGAGCTCGGGGGCCGAGGCCCAAAAGGCGATCCA
>MGSR01000180.1:10347-11399 GCA_001798565.1 Deltaproteobacteria bacterium RIFCSPLOWO2_12_FULL_60_16 | reverse complement strand
CCTGCCCGGTTATAGGGAAATTACCGATCCTCGCCATCGCGGGGAGGTAGCCCGGTGGTGGCGGATTCCGCCCGACCGGATCTCTCCCGAGCCCGGGCTCTCCGCTATGGATCTCTTCGAGGCGGTCGCTCGAGGAGACGTCAAGGCGCTGTGGATCCTGTGCACGAATCCAGCCGCCTCGGCTCCCGACACCGACTTTATTGAAAGGGCCTTAAGAAGGGCGGAGCTGGTTGTGGTCCAGGATGCCTACCATCCTACCGGCACAACCGAGTTCGCCCATGTCATTTTGCCCGCTGCCCAATGGTCGGAAAAAGAAGGGGTCATGACCAACTCGGAAAGGCGCATAACCTACATGCCGCAAATCTCCCAGCCGCCGGGAGAGGCGCTGCCGGATTGGCAGATTATCGCGCTCTTTGCCCGGGAGATGGGTTATCAAGAGGCCTTTCCCTACGAGTCTTCGGAGGAGATCTTCGAAGAGCTCGCTCAACTTACCCGGGGAACCGTGTGCGACTATTCGGGAGTGAGCTACGGGCGGCTCAAGAGCGAGGGACCGATCCAATGGCCCTGCCCGGCGCCCGACCATCCTGGTGCCGTCAGGCTCTACCAGGATCTCTGCTTTTCCACGGCCGATGGTCGGGCAAACTTTGTCCCGGTTGAGCACCAGGAGCCCTTTGAGACTCCTGACAGGGATTTTCCGCTCGTCCTTACCACCGGCCGCGTCAAGAACCAGTGGCATACGATGACGCGGACCGGAAAGGTCGAGAGCCTTCTCAAGAATTGCCCTGATCCTTTCTTGGAAATGAATCCGACGGACGCCAAACAGTGGAGCATTCGCGATGCCGATTTTGCGGAGGTCATCTCGCGGCGCGGCAAGGCCATGGTCCAGGTCCGGGTGACCGAGGAGATCAGAGCCGGCACCTGCTTCATGCCGTTTCACTGGGGCAGGCGGTACGGCTTCTATAAGGCGGCCAATAACCTTACGGTTACTGCTAGAGATCCGGTCTCGCGCCAGCCGGAGCTAAAGGCCTGCGCGGTGAGGGTGAAGAAGGTCT
>MGSR01000180.1:0-10127 GCA_001798565.1 Deltaproteobacteria bacterium RIFCSPLOWO2_12_FULL_60_16 | reverse complement strand
ATCGGAGAGGGGATCTCAAGGGGTTCTTCATGGCTTATGCCGCGACGGGCATCGCCCAAGTTGATGGAGAGATGGCTGAAGATGCGCACTCGGAGGGCGTACTCCTCAACGTCGTGGACCTTCCCATGCTTTGCGACTTCATAACGCCGGCTATCGTCCAGCGAGGCGACTGCGTCGTAGCGATCTCGACGGGAGGCAAGAGTCCGGGCTTTGCGAGACTCGTAAGGCAGCAGTTAGAAAATTTTGTCGGTCCCGAGTATGGCGCGGCCCTGGAAGTTGTGGGTGCGAAGCGCAATGAACTCAGGCGATCCTGCCCTGATGTCGAGGAGAGGCAGAGGCTGCTCGACGAGTTCATGGAGTCGCCCGCGTTGGATCTCATTCGGCGCCCGAGATGAGCGATGAATAGAGCGATCTTGGGCAAAGTCTATCTCGTGGGGGCCGGACCTGGTGATCCCGGTCTTCTTACCCTCAAGGGGAAGAGATGTCTGGAGGGGGCTGAAGTCGTCCTCTACGATCGCCTGGTCAACAGCGAGATTTTGGCTCTGGCTCGTCAAGGCGCTGAGTTCATCTCCGTCGGAAAAGAGGCCAATGGCCGCTGTGTTCCGCAGCGCCGGATTGAAGCCATGATGGTCAGCCGCGCAAGGGAGGGAAAAATCGTCGTCCGGCTAAAAGGGGGCGACCCCTTTATCTTTGGTCGAGGCGGCGAAGAGGTGGAGGCCTTGAGGCGGTCGCAGATACCCTTTGAGGTCGTCCCCGGAGTGAGTTCGGCCATTGCGGTGCCTGCTTATGCGGGTATTCCATTGACGCATAGGGAGTACGCCTCCAGTATTGCTATTGTCACCGGGCACAGAAGCTGTAACGGAACGAGCGAAGTGAACTGGCATGAGCTGGCTCGCGCGGTGGACACCTTGGTCATTTTAATGGGCCTCGGGAATCTGCGGGAAAATATGGATCGCCTGATAGAGGGAGGCTGCAGTCCGGACCGGCCGGTTGCCATCGTCCGTTGGGGGACGCGCGCCTCGCAACGGGCCCTGGTGGGAACGGTGGGGAGCATTGCGGATATAACCGAGCAGACCGGCTTCAAGCCTCCCGCGGTGATCGTCGTCGGCGAGGTGGCTCGCTTCGCCAAGGGGCTCAGCTCGTCTGAGCCTGTTGTTGCATTAGCCCGGCGCGCCCGAGCGACTATGGCCTATCCCGAATCCCACCGTGATCAAGGTTCGGGGATCTTGGCCCTACCATCCATTCTGCCCTGACCTCTCTCATTTTTGTCCTAAAAGTGATACTAGTGGACTCAGTTCGTAAAAAACCTGAGTAACCCCCTATTGTGAATAGCAGCGTGAAACGCGTAGCCACCGCAAAAGCCCTAGCGCGGTTTCTTATTTCCATCGTGATTTGTCTAATGATCTCGGCGGGCTCCAGCGAGGGCTTTTTTCACAAGAAAAAGGCGCCGGTAATCCCGGAAGATCAATTCAAGAAGCTCGGTATTGAGAAGCCCGAGAAGCTGTTCCGCGCCCCGGACTTCACCCTCGAGGATCTCACAGGCAGACGGCTGGGCCCGAAAGATTTCAGGGGGAAAGTGGTTTTTCTCAACTTTTGGGCGACCTGGTGTATCCCCTGCAGGCAGGAGATGCCGACGATGGAAAAACTGCACCGGGAGCTAAAGAAACAAGGCTTAGAAGTAGTGGCGATTAATTTTCGAGAGGGCAAGAAAGAGGTGCGCGGATTCGCCGGCGAGCTCGGTCTGACCTTTACCATGCTGTTGGACAAGGAGGGGAAGGTCTCGGAAGAGTATGGCGCCTGGGCGCTTCCCCTCTCTTATTTTGTCAATCGCAAGGAGGAGTTTGTCGGCAAGGTGAGCGGCTATAGAAAATGGGACAGCCGGGAGGCCGAGGAGTTTTTTCGGCGGTTGCTGGGGGAAAAGAATTAGCGCCGGCGTCCGGTCGCGCAGACGGGAGATTGAAGAGAGGCATGAAGCGGAGAAGGTGGCGGCTGATTGCGGCTCTAGGCTGGATGGCGGCTTTTGGTTTTTCTCCCGTGCAGGCCGCCTCCACCGCTCTCTCCGTCGAGGAGACGCTGGCCGCGTTGGGCGAAGGGCCTATGCTGGGAAAAACCAGCGCGCCCGTGACCATTGTCGAGTTCTCGGACTTCCAGTGCAGTTTCTGTAGAAAATTCTGGGCTGAGACGCTTCCCAAACTCAAAGAAACCTATATCGAGAAGGGACAGGCCCGCTTCCTCTATCGCCACTTTGCGATTCTCGGCAAGCTGTCGGTGCAAGCGGCTCAAGCGTCGGAATGCGCCGCAGAGCAGGAAAAATTCTGGCCGTACCATGACAGGCTTTTCAGCAAACAGGGAGCGCTGGCGTTTACCCAGGCGAAACTCAAGGGATACGCCCGCGAGCTCAAACTGGCGGCGCAGAGCTTCAACCAGTGCCTCGATGCCGGAAAAGTCGCGAAGAAGGTCGAAGGCGAGACCGCAGTGGCGGCATTTTTGGGGGTGCGGGGAACGCCGACGTTTTTTGTCAATGGGCGCCTCCTGGTGGGGGCCCAGCCCTTCGAGGCGTTTCAGGCCGTCATCGGCGAAGAGTTGAAGCGCCGTGCCCCAGGCAAAGGATCGAAGAGAAAATAGCGAGGCTTCGCACTTGGCTTGGGAGCGCAATTTCCGGGAAATCTTTCTTCTCATCCTGTTGGCGATTTTGCTCTATTTTCCCGCTCTTGGGTGGAGGGATGTTTGGGCGCCGGTAGAGCCCCGCTACGCGGAGATCGCCCGCGTGATGCTCGCCAAAGGAGAATGGATCGTTCCCACGGTTAATGGCGCGCTCTACACCGACAAACCTATTCTCTACTTTTGGCTCGTATTAGTGGGCTCCAAGCTCGCCGGCGCGGTCAACGAGTGGACGATGCGTCTGCCGTCCGCCCTTTCAGCCCTCGGTCTGGTGCTCACCACCTATTTTCTCGGCCGAGATCTGCTCAGTCCGCGCGTCGGGCTCCTGGGGGCGATCGTCTTGGCGACTTCCGCTCGTGTCCTGTGGGAGGCGCGCTGGGCCCATACGGACATGGCCTTTACCTTCTTTTTTACCCTCTCGCTCTATTTTTTTTCCCGGGCCATGTTGCGAAAAGGAAAGCCGAAGGAATTTCTTCTGGCCTACGCGCTCATGGCGCTGGCCACGCTGACCAAAGGGCTCATCGGCCTTGTGCTCCCCGGAGTTATCGTGGCGGCTTTTGTGGCCGTGCGGCGGGAGTGGCGAGCCGTTTTGCAATGGCGTGTCCCGTCGGGGATCTTGGTCTTTTTGTCGATTGCGGCGCCCTGGTTCCTTTCGGTGAGTCTGGCGACCGAGGGAAAATGGCTGAGGGAATTTATCTTCACGCACCACATTGAAAGATATACCTCGGGCCTGGGCCATCGACAGCCCTTTTACTATTACCTCGTAAGCTTCCCGGCCGACTTCCTGCCCTGGACGGTTTTTCTCCCGCCGGCCATCTGGGCCTGCAGGTCGAGGCTGAAGCTCTTACGCGAACCAGGAGCGCTGTTCTTATTTCTCTGGTTTATGGCCGTATTCTTATTCTTTAGCCTGTCCGATACCAAGCGGGACCTGTACCTTTTGCCGCTCTTTCCTCCGGCGGCGCTATTCGCGGCCTGCTATTTCGCCAGTCTGATGGATGGCGAGATCGCGCAGGATTTCCTCTACCGGAGCCTGGGCCAGCTCTTCTTCAATCTGCTCTGGATCGGCGCGTTATCCCTTCCAGTGATCGCCTGGCTCTACCAGAGAGAGGCGTTTTGGATTTCTCTGCCGGTCGCCTTGGTGTTCGCGGGCGGGGCGCTGATGACCGCGGCCGGCATCTGGCGCAAGTTTCCCGCCAGGGTATTTTTCTCTACGGCCGTTACTGTCCTGCTGGGCGCGCTTTCGGCATCGCTCTTGGTATTGCCCTTTGTCGACTCCTACAAGTCGCCGAGAGCGTTTGCCTTTGCCGTCGGAAGGATCGTTCCCTCGGCCCAGCCCCTTTATATCTACGCCGACACCATGAATGATTTTAATTTTTACACCGGGCGCGAGGTCATTCCCGTTCTCTCATCCCCGGCGGAGCTCGAGAGTATCGTGGCGCGAGCAGGCACGGCTTATCTTGTCGTCCGGGAGAGGGATGTCCAAAGGCTGGGCTCGGGGGCGGCGGGCGAGATTTTGGCCGAAGGCCGCGTCGGGGACAAAAAGTGGCGGTTGATACAGGTCGGGAAGAGGGGGAACGAGAGTTGATCTTGAGGCGCAAGGTGGTAAAGTAGCTCCATATGTCGATCGCGACGATCGAAGAAGCGATAGAGGAGATCCGTCGAGGCCGCATGGTCGTCCTGATGGACGACAAGAACCGGGAAAACGAAGGCGACCTGTGCATGGCGGCCGAGAAGGCGACCCCGGAGGCGATCAACTTTATGGCCCGCCACGGGCGCGGGCTCATCTGCTTGCCTCTGACCGAAGAGAAGGTGAAACAGCTCGCGCTGCCGATGATGGTGTCCGAGAACACCTCGCCCTTCGGCACCGCCTTTACCGTCTCCATCGATGCCGCTGAGGGGATCAGCACGGGCATCTCGGCCGCCGATCGCGCCCACACGATTCAACTTACCATAGCGGACGACGCCGTGCCCGAGGATCTGGTGACGCCGGGGCATATCTTTCCTCTGCGCGCGAAGAAGGGCGGGGTCCTGGTTCGGGCGGGCCAAACGGAAGGGTCGGTGGACCTGGCCCGGTTGGCGGGACTCAAATCGGCCGGGGTGATCTGCGAGGTCATGAACGACGACGGGACCATGGCGCGCCTGCCGGACATCGAGAAATTCGCCGCCCATCACGGGCTCAAGGTGGTCACGATCGCCGACCTCATCCAGTACCGGATGCAAAATGATTGCCTGGTTTATCGGGTGGCCTCGGCGCGCCTGCCCACTCGATTCGGCGGCGACTTCCAGGCCGTGGTCTACAACACCCATGTGGATCAGAGCGAGCACCTCGCCCTCATCAAAGGGCAGATATCGCCCCACGAGGATACTCTGGTGCGGGTCCACTCCAAGTATGTGCCCGGAGACGTGTTTGGTTTCGAGCTCCTCAACACCGGGGCGGTGATCCGGCACTCGATGGAGATGATCGCGCAGGAGGGAAAAGGGATCATCCTTTATCTCCAGACCGAGGGCAAGGAGCTGCGGCCGGCGAGGATGACCTATCCCAGAGTGGACGGCAGAAGAAAGCGGGACATGAATCTCTCCTTTGTCTACCAGGCCGACTTCCGGGAATATGGGATCGGGGCGCAGATCTTGAGAGATTTAGGCGTGCGCAAGATGCGACTGATCACCAACAACCGGAGGAATCTCGTAGGGCTGTCCGGTTACGGGTTGGAGGTTACCGCGCTCATTCCGTTTCCTCGGGAGATGCCCTTTAGCCGAGAGGCGGGAAAAAGGCAAAGAAAAGGCTGACCCCGGAGTCATGGAGGCGGCTAACGGTAGGTAGCGGAGCGCAGCAGACCAGGAGCAAGCCATGCCCATTTACGAATACCGATGTCGTCATTGCGATAACAGCTTCGAGGAACTCGTTCTCTCTTCGCGGGAGGCTGCCGCCTGTCCCTCATGCGCGAGTCCCGAGGTGGAGCGCCAGCTCTCCGTCTTCAGTTCGCCTGGGGATCGTCCGGCAGAAAGCGCGGCGGGTGGTGGCTGCGGCGGCTGCGGCCCCGGCGGCTGCGGCTGCCACTAGGAACAGTTACTCGTTACTGGTTGAATAGTTATTCGAATGAACCGGTCGACTATTAACCAATAACTAGTAACAAGTAACGGTCTTTCTAGATTAACTCTGGCCGGTTCAGGTAATTGGCTAGCGCGCCCCGGAGTTTCTTGAGGGCGTCGTCCACACTGAAAAAAAGCCTCTCCTCGATCAGCTCGTTGGCCACCCAATAATCCAGGGAGGGGGCCTCGGTAAAGTTGATGTCGACGACCCGCTCCCCCACGGGCTCTGCGGTGACGAGAATCCTGACGGAATAGCCGGCGTCGATAATCAAGCCCCGGCCGTTTGCCGGAAGTGCAAGCCCGCTCTTGATCTTGGCCAATCCGTTTTCCGGATAGCTGCCTACTCCCAGGGAGACATAACTCCACTCCCCGGGCGGGACCGCTAGATCCTTCATAATCCGCGGATTGATGTCGACGACATTGCGGACCGCCTGCTCCTGCCGATAGTCCTTGAGCAACTCATAGGTCCACTTCTCGATGATGCCGCGCCCGAGCAGGCTTTCCTTTTCCCGCTCCTTGACCGACCCGCGGTCGATCCACCACTTGACCTCCTCTACGGGAGGGGTCTTTTCGTCCGCCATGTTTCTAAAACTACTCTGCTACTGAGCGCTAGTCAATCGATACGGGCTCGCGCCTAACTGTCTCCCTAGATTTTAAAGTCGTCCAGGGTATTCGGCGCAAACAGACTCTTGATGTCGGGCAGCTTTTTGATCAACCCTTGCTCGTGGGCATAGCGGGCCAGGGTCTCCAGAACGTGCCGGTTCGCTTCCAGGCCGTAGGGCCAGAGCTCCCCCCCGAAGATCTGCCTTTCCTCCTCCATCTCCGCAATCGACCACGCGAGCATGTATTTGAGCGCGGAAAACTCGTACATGGACTCCTCGCATAATCTCTTCGCCTCGGCAAAGGCCTTGCACAGGTTCTGCGCCACCCACGGATTTTTCTCGTAGAAATCTTCTCTTAGGGCTACGGTGTGCATGATGGGGAAGATCTTGGTCCGGCGGTAATACTCTTTTTCCACCTCACGGAAATTCGGGATCAGCCTGCGGACCTTGGGAGAGCGGCGTACGAAGGGCGAAGGGATGTGGGGCGAAATGACCGCGTCAATCTCTCCCCGCTCCAACATGGAGGATAGGGTCTGATCCGGGCCAATCGACCGGATGTCGATGTTCTCTGGCAAGTCGTGCCTGATCTTATCCTCGCGTCCCGGGTGCTCCTCGCCGCCCGTAAACCACCTCATCTGTTCCGGCTTAACGCCGTACTCGTGCTGCAGGATTCCCCGCGCCCAAGTGGCCATGGTGACCTGGTATTCCGGGACGCCCACCCTCTTTCCCGCGAGATCTTTAGGCTCTCTAATGCCGGACTCCGTATTGATGTAGATGCAGGAGTGGCGAAAGGCCCGCGAGGGAAAGACCGGTATGGCGACAAACCGGGGGGAACCGTTCTCACGGGACAGCAGATAGGAGCCCATGGAGAGCTCGGCGGCGTCGAACTCCTGATACCGGAGCATGCGCCAAAAGGTCTCCTCGACGCGCAGCGGCAGATAGGTCAGCTCCACGCCTTCCACCTGCACCCTGCCCTCTTGAAGGGGGCGCGTCCGGTCGTAGTCCCAACATGCCAAGGTAAGACGGATTTTTCCCATACTCTCGCTCCTCAACCTTCCTCGTTCATTTCCTTTTCTCGGTTATCACTCCCACACTCGGGATAAAAAGGTTCCCCCGAGGAAGGCCCTCAGGAGGGGAACGAACTTTCCACCCTCATCGCGGTGATAATCGTCGCGCGAAGACACTTCAGTTCTATTCTTTGACCCCGGTAAGAAGTTTTGTGGCGCCGAAGCTCGATGTGATCAGCAAGGGGGTCGGTCTCTTCCGAAAAGAGAATTTAATATCACATCATGAATCAAAAGTTAAGCCCCGGGGGCACCTAGAGGGCATGCCCCCGGAGATTGCCGATTTCAAATCGCAAAACGGGTAGATGGGCAGGGTAAAAACTTTCTATTCTTGAGAAAAATCCCGCGAAATTTCCTACCCCCAGGATAATCTAAGGAAAGACTGTCGCAAATCTTTTTATTTATCAGCTACTTAGTAACTATCCGGAAGTTTACCTGAGCGGCACGTTTTTTGCGCTAGGTGCCAATTCAGCCTAATTAATGCGAGCTGTCGCAGGGGTTCATATTCGCCATGAAGGAGGTTTAAGAATGGCAAAGGAAGAACTGAGGAGTTTGAGGTCAACGCTCGAGACGTTGAAAAAAGAGGGTTGGGTGCTGGAAACGGACCGGGAAGTCGATCCCAAACTGGAAGTGGCGGCTATCCAGAAACGGCTGGACGGGGGGCCGCCGATGATCTTCAACAACGTTAAGGGATATTCGAACGCCCGGATTGCGACCAACGTGATGGGCTCGGATAAGATCATCGCAAAGATGTTCGAACTAAAAGACAGAAAGTCGCTTAAATTCAGGATTCACGAAAGTATCCTTCAACCCCTGCCGCCAAAAATTGTCGACAAGGCACCCTGTCAGGAAGTGGTGATCGACAAGGGCGTGAACGTGTGGCCGGTCCTACCTATGATCCAACACACTCCGACCGATCCCGGGCGCACCATGGGCGCAGGCAAGACGGTAGCTTCCCCCAAACATTTCTGGGGTGGCTGGCATATCAGCTACAACCGGATGAACTTCCGTGAGGATCTCGGGTGGAAAGACCACTCCACTTTTCAGATATCCCCTGGGTCTCACACCGATCAAATCGCAACAAAATATTATAAGAAAGAACCCATTCCCTTCACCATCAACATTGGCATTCCCCCAGCGGCAACGATGATGGCTGGAGCGGGGTTCATGTATACTATTCTCCCCAGGGGCTGCGATGAGTTGGGGATTGCCGGGGCTATCCAGGGATTTCCGTTGGAAATGGTGAAATGCAAAACCATCGATGCCTATGCCATCGCGGAGGCCGAGTTTGTTCTGGAAGGGTATCTGGATACGACGAAAAGGTTGTGGGAGAGCCCCCTCGCCGAAAAGGATCAAAAGCAGGGTGTCTATCCTTTCCATCCCGAATGGTCAGGCTATATGGGAAAGGCGTATCGCACCCACCAGTTCACGGTCACGGCGATTACCCACAGGAAAGATAGACCGATTTATGATCCCTTGATCGTCCATGGATATGACAACCACAACATTGACGTCATCTGTCGCGAGGCCTGTTTCTTTGAACTGGCCGAGAGGATCAGCCCGGGCTTCTGCATTGATACCCACATCCCCATGTGTATCCCCGACTGGGGCGGCGTCATCTTTCAGGTGAGAAAGAGAAGAGCCAGAGACGAAGGCTATCCCAAGAACATCCTGGCCGCCGCCCTATCCTGTTCTCTCGGTGCCCGTTTCGCCATGGTCGTGGACCCGGATATCAATATTTACTCTCCGGACGACTTGCTGTGGGCCTTGGCCACTCGGGTGGATGCCAAGGAAGGGATCGCCATTGTGGCCCCTGGCGGTATGGGGCAGACGTTCCAGCCTGCTGAGAGGAGTTCTGCCGGCGAAAGAGAATGGACCCAGTCCAATATCAGATTTTCGGGGGCCATTGGAATCGATGCCACGGTTCCATTCCAGTATAAGGATGCGTTTTTGCGAGCCAGTTATCCAATCGACGTGGTGAGCCTGAAGAATTGGTTCACGGAGGAGCAGATTGAAAAGGCCCAGTCTTTCCAGGAACCCTATGCGAGATGGTTCTCTGAATCGGGGATTTAATTGAGGTCGCCATAATGTAAGAGAACGCTTGATGGAAGAGAAAATAAAAGTGCTCAAAGATTGCCGAGTCCTCGATTTCACCAACGAAGTGGGTTTTCTCTGCGGGAAAATCTTGGGCGATTTAGGAGCAGATGTCATCAAGGTGGAGAAGCCGGGAGGGGATGAATCCAGAAATCTGGGCTCTTTTTATAAGGACATCCCGGATCCTGAAAAGAATCTGTATTGGTTTTCTTACAACCATAACAAGAGAGGGATTACCTTAAATATTGAAACGGAAACCGGAAAAGAGATTTTACTGAAGTTGGTTGAAAAAAGCGATATTTTCCTGGAAACCTTTGCGCCAGGATATCTTAAGAAATTGGGCCTGGATTATGCTGCTCTAACTAAAATAAATCCCCAACTCGTTATGACGTCCATTACCCCTTTCGGTCAGTCCGGGCCTTATAAAGATTATCGAGGGTCGGATTTAGTCCTTACAGCGATGAGCGGTTTCATGTCGGTTTTGGGGGATGCGGATAAGCCACCGGTGCGGCCTACACTTCCTCAATCCTACTTGTGGATCGGGATGCATGCCGCAGAGGGGACACTCATGGCCTATTATCACCGGGGGATGACAGGTGAAGGCCAACAGGTGGAT
>MGSR01000179.1 GCA_001798565.1 Deltaproteobacteria bacterium RIFCSPLOWO2_12_FULL_60_16 | reverse complement strand
GATCCGGCACTTCGGGGTAAAGATCAAGCTCAATGCCCAGAGCGCGGGGCTGAAAGGGAAAAGAGTGGTGGTGGTGGATGACTCGATTGTCCGGGGCACCACCAGCCGGAAGATCGTGCGCATGCTGCGTGACGCGGGGGCAAAGGAAGTTCACATGCGCATCAGTTCCCCGCCGACAACGGGCCCTTGCTACTACGGGATCGACACGCCCACCCGCTCGGAGCTGATCGCCTCCTCCAGTCCGGTGGAGGAGATACGTAAGTTCATAGAAGCGGACAGCCTCGGCTATCTCAGCCGCGAGGGCATGTACGGCTTTCTTGACGGTCGGACCGAGGGCTTTTGCGACGCCTGCTTCAGCGGCACCTACCCGGTGCACTTCGACGACGAGGGACACACCCGCCAGCTTCACCTCTTCGATGCGGTGCAGGCGCAGCGCTAGGAAGCCGCGATGTCTCGGGGGAATATCTGGGCAAAAATAGGCCAAGGCAAACGGCGAACCATTTACCTTGGCCTTACTTAGGTAAGATTTAACGAGCTAAAAGGCTACTTCAGGTGCCGAGAGACCAGCTTGGTCATCTCGAACATCGTGACCTGTTTTTTTCCGCCGAAGACGACCTTCAGTTTATCGTCGGCGTTGATCATAATTCTCTTCTTCTTGTCCTGGAGCCCCCTGCGCTTGATGTAGGTCCAGAGCTTCTTGGTCACCTGAGTGCGGGGCAGAGGACTGCTGCCGACGACTGCTGCGAGAGACTCGTCGGGACGCACGGGTTTCATGAATGCAGCATTCGGCTTGCGTTTTTTTGCGGCCATTGTCTCCTCCTTGGAGTGATTTATTTACTAGCCCGATCTTATACCAGAGGTATTTTTCTTTTGCCAGCTTTTTTTTTAGTTTTTTTGCCTGAGCCTCAGGGTCCCGGCCTGGTCCAGGACGGGCTCGCCGTTTTTCATCTCCAGGGCTACTCCATAAGCCAGTTTCGCCCTCTCCAGCGAGATATAGCCCTGGCGCGCGTCCTCCAGGACCAACTCCGCGGGCCGCTCTAGGGGATCGCCCATGCCGCCGCCCCCCGGTCTCTCCAGACGCAGCAACTCCCCCTTCTTCAGGGCGTAATCTCCGAAGCGCGAGGGGAGTCTCTTTTCCTCCCTGGCGCCCGGATTGACGATACAGCTTCCTCTACCGCCCTCTTTCCCTCCCTCGCCGCCCCAGGGCTCGATCCGGTGCTTGTCCGTTCTCAGGGAGAAGCGGACCTCGTCCTGGAGGAGGCGGTACTCGCGGACGAAACCGAGGCCGCCGCGCCAGCAGCCCGCGCCGCCGGAGTCGGGTAAAAGTTCGAAGCGCTCTACGCGCGTGGGAAATTCCGACTCGATGATCTCGACCGGGGCGGTCTTGCAATTGCTCAGGTGGAAGGCGGTCGCCGATACCCCGTCCCTGCCCCAGCGGGCGCCCGTCCCGCCGGTAAAGATCTCATAGTGAACGTAGCCTCGTTTGCCGCCCGCTCCCTGCCCTCCCAGGACCATGGCAGCGCTGCCGGAGCCGCCGGCGATCCTCTTCTCCGGAACGAAACGGCCCAGGGCCTGGAAAATTGCCTCGACAACCACGTGGGCGGTGGGCATATAAGTGTTGACCGCCGCCGGGAAGCGGGGATGGAGCACGCTGCCCTCGCGAAAGGTCGTCTTCATCATTCGGGCAAGCCCCTGGTTGATGGGGAGATGGGGGTCGACCAGGCAGATGACGGCGTAGGTGCAGCAGGCCCGCACCAGAGGAGGGCGGATGTTGGCCGGCCCCCTGGTCTGATCGCCGGAGCGGCTGAAGTCAAAATGGATCTCTTCTGCTCTTTTTTCGACGGCGACGTGGATGCGGATCGGGCTGTCGATATCGATGCCGTCATGATCGATAAAGCCTTCCGCTTCGGCGGTGCCATCCGGCCAGGAGGCGATGGCCTTGCGCACAATACTCTCGGTATGGGCGGAGAGCTGCTCGGTAGAGCCGAGCACGGTCTCTTTGCCGTAGCGCTCCATGAGCTCGGCGACCCTTCTCTCCCCCAGGCGGTTCGATCCCACCTGGCCGCGCAGATCGCCGATCACCAGCTCGGGCGTGCGGCTGTTGGCGCTGATGAGCGCCTCGATCTCTTTCACTGTATGCAGGCGCGCGGCGTACTTTACCGGCGGCAGGTGGAGCCCCTCCTGAAAGATCTCCCGGGCCTGCCCTGAGCCGCTGCCGGGAACGATGCCGCCGATATCGCTCTTGTGCGCCATGTTGGCGGCAAAGCCGACCCAGTCCCCCCGGTAAAAGATCGGCGTCAGCACCGCCATGTCCGGCGCATGGGGGCTTCCCCCCAGATAAGGATGGTTGGTGATGAAGGCGTCCCCCTCGTGCATCTCGGAGGGCGAATAGGTTTTAAGCACTCCCTGGGCGCAGGCGGGAAAGGCGCCCATGTGCAGCGGCAGCACCACGTGCTGGGCGACGACCTCGCCGTTACAGTTCAAGATGGCGCAGCTGGCGTCCTGGGACTCCCTGATGATGGTGGAGAAGCCGGTGCGGAACAGCGAGTTCTGCATCTCCTGGACGATGCCGGCCAGGCGGGCCTGGATGACTTGAAGAGTGATCGGATCAACAGAGGTCATACACTACCAAGATATTTCGGCCTCGGGGAGCGCGCCTTCGGCCGCGGCCAATAGGCCAGTGGTTAAGTCGAACCTGCACGCTCCTGTGTCCGCGCCCTCATTCGCGCTCCCCTCGGCCTCTCCCCACTCGGCCCTCTTTTTCTCTGAGAGGGAGGTTTGTCCCGAAGCAAGGGAGACGTCCGACACTGAAGCGCCTTGAAGGCATGAGCCTAACAATTAAACGCTCAGGGGCAGAAAGGCAGAGGCCCATCGGCTCCCGCTGAGGGGCAAGCCTCCCTCTCGTCCACTCTTCCCGACAAGGGGACACTGGAGCGACAGCGCAGGGGACGTCCAGTCATTTTAATCTAGCCTTTCAAAGTAGCGCAGGTCGATAAATTTCCGCGCCGGCGGCGTTGGACGAGGGATCCTGCCGCTTTCCGCAAGTAACTCGAGCACCGTTGTCACGCCCTCCTCGGTCGGGGCCAGGCTCGGCGGCTCGGGCGGCTGGAGATAGAGATCATAGGTCGCCTCTGCCGGTTTTTCGGTAGTTCCCGTCCACTGTGTCAAGGTCGGAATGGCTCGCTCCCGGTTTCTATGGTCCGAGAGCCATTGCCAGCTCCGCCACACGGCTTTTAGAAACGACAGGATCGGGTCGTTGAAAGTCTCTGCGCGCCGCACCACGCAGACCGTGAAGGGATAATCGGGGACGATGTCCACGGAGGATGCCAGATTCCTGAATCCCTCTTCTTCGAGGAGAAAGTTAAACGGTTGGGTCACCATCGTTGCCGCCACAACGCCCTCTCTAAGCGTTTTACACCGGTCCAGCGGCGCCCCGGTTGCCGCCAGATCATAAGAGTCGGGCTTGAGGCCATTGAGGCGCAACAGCCTTTTTAGGATCAGGCCCTCGGCCGACCGCCCGTCATTGACGCCGATCTTTTTGCCTTGGAGGTCGTTGAAAGTTTTGATTTCGGATTGCACCATCAAGCAGTATTGAGCGCGGCTGTTGGTATTGGCAATGATCGCCAGGGGCGCCCCTTGCACCATTTCAAGAAGCGCGACGTCGGGGATAACGTTGAGAAGATCCAGGGATCCGGCTGCCAATGCTGTGACAGGCTCCAGGGGAGAGGCAAAGACTCTGGACTCGGCTGCCAGCTCTTCCTCCCGAAAGAAGCCCAACTCATCGGCCACAAAGATGGGCCAGTTCATGGCGCTGCGCTGCACCTGGCCGTAGCAGAGTTTATTGGGCATGTTTTTCTCTCGCCTTGCGGGTGAGGGGGTCGTCAACGCGGAAATTCCCGTCGCTACTCTCGATCACGACGCCGTAGAACGCTCTGGCCCTATCCGTTGAGACATAGCCGTTTTGAACGTCGCTCAGCACCCGCTCGGGATCTCGGTTCAAAGGATCGCCCAGGCCGCCCCCCCCCGGGGTCTCCAGGCGGACCACATCGCCCGGATGAAGCGTGAGATCGGAGTAGCGCGAGGGGAGCACTTTTTCTTTTTCCGTGTTGGGGTTGAGCGCGCACCTGCCGGTTTTTCCCTCAAGCCCGCCCTCGAGGCCCTTGGGCGCCACCGAGTGTTTGGTGGAACGGAGCGAGAAGCGCGCGTCGTTATCGAGGATCAGGTATTCGCGCACGAAGCCCAATCCGCCGCGGAATTTGCCCGCTCCGCCGGAGTCCGGGATCAGCTCGAAGCGGTTGAGCCGGGTCGAGAATTCCGATTCGATGATCTCCACAGGCGCGATCCTGGCGTTGGACTGGTTGACGTTGGTGCCGGAGACGCCGTCCTTTCCGCTGCGCCCGCCGGAGCCGCCGCCGAAGATCTCGTACTGCACGTAACTCTTGCCGGTCTTGTTGCTGCGCCCGCCGACGATGATCGAGCGGCTGCTGCAGCCGTCGGCCACCTTCTTGTGGGGCGTCAACTGGCTCAAGGCCTCGAAGAGCGCCTCTACCAGCGCGTGGACCGTGGGGTTGTAGGTGTTGACCGGGGCGGGAAAGAAGGGATGGACCACGCTCCCTTCTCTTACCTTGATCTCGATGATGCGCGCCAGGCCGTGGTTGATGGCGAGCGCGGGATCGACCAGCGCGGTGAGGCAGTAAGAGCAGGCGGCGCGCACCACCGTGGGGCGGATATTGGCCGGTCCCTTGGTCTGGCCGGCGCAGCCGGTAAAGTCGAAGAGCAAACGATCTCCAGTCTTTTCAATTCCGACATGGATGCGGACCGGCTTGTCGAGATCGATGCCGTCGCTGTCGACGAACCGCTCCCCGGCGCCTGTACCGTCCGGCCAGGAAGCGATTTCGGCGCGCGCCTTGGCCTCGGTCAAATCGAAGAGCTGGGAGTAACAGGCGAGCACAGTCTCCTTCCCGTATCTGTCCATCATCTCCTGGAAGCGCTTCTCGCCCAGGCGCGCGGCTCCCACCTGGCCGCGCATGTCGCCGACGACCAATTCCGGCGTGCGGCTGTTGGCGCCGATGATCGCCTCGATGTCGCGGCTCGGCTCGAAGCCGCTGGCATACTTTAGCGGCGGTAAATGAAGACCTTCCTGGAAGATCTCCCGGGCCTGGCTCCAGCAGCTCCCGGGCACCGGCCCGCCGATGTCGCTCTTGTGCGCCATGGTGGCGGCAAAGCCGACCCACCCTTCGGTGGACTCAGGGCGGTGAGCATGGTCGAACCGGTCGCCCCGGTAAAAGATCGGCGTCAGCACCGCCATGTCCGGCGCATGGGGGCTTCCCCCCAGATAAGGATGGTTGGTGATGAAGGCGTCCCCCTCGTG
>MGSR01000178.1:3301-5951 GCA_001798565.1 Deltaproteobacteria bacterium RIFCSPLOWO2_12_FULL_60_16 | reverse complement strand
CGGTCACGATCAGGCGGCCTTCCGCGGTGACGGCGTGGACTTCGACACCAGGCAGTTGTTCAAGCTGCGCGCGCGCATGCTCTGCGCGCTGTGGCTGGACCTGTATCAGCAGGCTCGAAATGTTCATTATTTAACGGTGAAAGCGTTTTGAACGGGATGCAAATGATATGCCACCACCTTTGTCCGATTTCGTCCCCCTAGACCCTCAAGGCAAAGGCTTCTCATTCCAGGAAGTAAGAAAAAGAAGGAAGCTTTTCCTATTCATGCAACTGGATTGTGTGTGAGCAATACGAAGATTACTTGCAGAAGCACCCCTTCTGTCTATATTGTTATTATGTATCGCTTTCCAGTAAGGGCCTATGCTGAATTTCACCGTCATAACCATCTTCCCGGAGATGTTCGCGTCCCCTCTGGGCCACAGCATCTTGAAGAAGGCCCAGGAGAAGGGGCTGATCTCGGTGCGCACGGTGGATCTCAGGGACTACGCGACGGATCGCCATCGAACTACGGACGACTCTCCTTACGGCGGGGGCCAGGGGATGGTGATGAAGCCCGAGCCTTTGGTGGCCGCGATCGAGGACGCCAGAAAAACACTCGCTAACCCCCGCGTGGTGCTGCTTGCCCCCCAGGGGCGGCTCTTCACTCAGGAACAGGCGGCGAGGCTCGCGCAGGAAAAAGAGCTGGTCTTGATCTGCGGCCGCTACGAAGGAATCGACGAGAGGGTCAAGGGCTTCGTGGACGAGGAGCTCTCGATCGGCGATTACACGCTGAGCGGAGGAGAGCCGGCGGCCGTGGTGGTCATCGACGCGGTAACCCGGCTCATCCCCGGTGTCCTGGGAAACGTGAAATCCTCGCAGGAAGAGTCCTTTGCCGACGGCCTGCTGGAATATCCCCACTATACCCGGCCCGAGGAATTCAGAGGGATGAAGGTGCCGGAGATTCTGCTCTCGGGAGACCACGACAAGGTGAGAAGCTGGCGCCGGCAGATGAGTTTGAAGGTGACCCGTAGGAGGCGCCCCGACCTGTTCCACAAGGCGCCCCTGGCTGCCGAGGAACGCGGCTCCCTGGCTGCCGGAGCCTCCCGCCTCTGCATGGCCCTCCTCCACTACCCGGTCTACGACAAGAACGGCCAGGTGGTCACCACGGCGGTCACCAACATGGACATCCACGATATCGCCCGTTCGGCGCGCACCTATGGGGTTCCGCGGTTCTACGTCGTCACGCCGGTCAAAGCCCTGCAAAAGCTGGCGCTCAAGATTCTTTCCCATTGGGAGCAGGGTTACGGCAGCGAGTACAATCAGACCCGCAAAGAGGCCCTGGCCGTGGTGCGCCTGAAAGACACGCTGGACGACGTGATGTTGGACGTCGAGCGGGAATACGGCAGCAAGCCCAAATTGGTCGTGACCTCGGCCCGACCGGGAGGAAAGCGGACCTCTTTCCTCGAACTGCGGGACATGTTAATAAAGAGCGATCAACCCTTTTTGCTCCTCCTCGGGACAGGATGGGGTTTAACCGACACGATCCTGGCTCAGTCCGACTACCTGCTGGAGCCGATTGACGGCGGAACCGATTATAATCACCTCGCCGTGCGCTCGGCGGCGGCTATTTTTTTGGATCGCTTGTTGGGAAAATAAAACTTGAGGGAGAATTTTATGAATCTTATAGACCGGATCGAAGCCGAACAGGCCAAAAAAGAGGCGCTGACCTTGAGACCGGGAGAGACCGTGCGCGTCCACGTCAAAGTGGTCGAAGGTGAAAAAGAGAGAACGCAGATATTCGAGGGAATCGTGATCCGCATCTCCGGAAAAGGGAGCCGGGCGACTTTCACCGTGCGCAAGATCTCTTACGGAGTCGGCGTGGAGAGGATCTTTCCGTTTCACTCGCCCCGCATCGACAAGGTCGAGGTGGTTTCCAGGGGCAAGGTGCGGCGGGCCAAGCTCTATTATCTCAGGGAGAGGTCCGGAAAACGGGCCAGAGTCTACGAGGAGGAGAATTAGCCGGCGGTAGTTTCATTCTCCGCCAGGACATCCCCCTTCCCTTCAAACACGCCGCCGGGGTGGACCCTGAGTTTCCCCGCCTCGATCTCCCCCTGAAACCGTCCGCCCGGAAGTATCTCGATCCATCCGGCGACACGGACAGTGCCGACCAGGCTCCCCTCGATGTGGAGGTCGCGGGCGGAAATCTTGGCCTCGACCTGCGCATTGGCGCCCACGACCAGGAGCTCGGTGGCTTTAACCTCGCCTTTGAAGCGGCTGTCGATCTTTACCGGCAGGTTGAAGCTCAACTTGCCGGAGATGGCGGTCCCCGGAGAGAGAACCGTCCGGGGAGAGACCTGGAGGAAAGTAGGATTGCTGCTGACCTGCTTAGTCGCTTTCACCTGCGCCCCTTAAACCAACGCGCTGCACCATATCATCACTCTGCTATATAGAAAAGCCCCTCGTTTACGCCCGAGGCGACAAAAAGCCCTCGGGGAACGCGCTCTCGGCTGCGGCCGATGGAGCAGTGCTTTAACCGAACCTTTTCCTCTCTACGTCCGCAGCCTCACTCGCGCTCCCCTCGCTCGCCCCGTAAAGCGAGGGGCCTGGCGAGCGACCCGAAAGCACCAGTCGTGCAGGTTCAAAGAACCCACAGGTCTATTGCTTTCGGGGAG
>MGSR01000178.1:0-3196 GCA_001798565.1 Deltaproteobacteria bacterium RIFCSPLOWO2_12_FULL_60_16 | reverse complement strand
ACACCCTTCAGGCCGAATTGTGATAGCATATTTTTTCATGGAACTCTTCGACGCGCCCCCTGAGAGAGAGCGTCGCGCGGCGGTCCCCCTGGCCGAGAGGATGCGCCCGGCGAGCCTGGAGGAGTTCATCGGCCAACGGCATCTGCTCGGCCCGGGAAAACTGTTGCGCGAGATGGTCGCCGGCGGCAGGCTCCACTCCCTCATCCTCTGGGGCCCTCCAGGCAGCGGCAAGACCACGCTGGCGCGGATCCTGGCGAGCTCCGGCGGCGCCCACTGCGTCCGCTTCTCGGCCGTCTCTTCCGGCGTCAAGGAGCTCAAAAAAATCATCGAGGAGGCGGAGCGGCTGCACCGGCTGGGGAAGCCCACTGTCCTCTTCGTCGACGAGATCCACCACTTTAACAAAGGGCAGCAGGACACCTTCCTCCCCCACGTTGAGCGCGGCGTCCTGATCCTCATCGGGGCCACCACTGAGAATCCCTCCTTCGAGGTGATTCCTCCTCTGCTCTCGCGCTGCCAGGTGCTGGTCCTCCAGCCGCTTGCGCCTGAAGAGATCAACGATATCATCGACCGGGCCCTGCGCGACGCGAAAAGGGGGCTGGGCTCCCTGGGCCTGGGGCTCAGCGGCGAAGGACGCGAGTTCTTGATCCAGCAATGCCAGGGGGACGCCCGCGTCGCCCTCAGCGCCCTCGAGACCGCCGCGTCTCTGGCGCGCAGCGCAAAGGACAAGACGGAGATCGAGCTCCCCGAGCTGCAGGAGGCGCTGCAGAAAAAGGCGCTCCTTTACGACAAATCCGGCGAGGAGCACTACAACGTCATCTCCGCCTTTATCAAAAGCTTGAGGGGGAGCGATCCGGACGCCGCCCTCTATTGGCTCATGAGGATGATCGAAGCGGGCGAAGACCCGCTTTTCATCGCGCGCCGCATGATCATCTTCGCCGCCGAGGACATCGGCAACGCCGATCCGCAGGCCCTACAGGTTGCGGTCGCCGCCAAAGACGCCGTCCATTTTGTCGGCCTCCCCGAAGGACGGATACCCTTGGCGCAAGCCACCACCTATCTGGCGACGGCGCCGAAGTCGAACGCCTCTTACAAAGCGATGCTCGCCGCCGGGAGGGACGTAAAAGAGAAGGGCGCCCTGCCCGTGCCGCTCCACCTGCGCAACGCGCCCACGGCCTTGATGGAAGAGCTCGGCTACGGAAAGTACTACAAATACGCCCACAACTTCCCCGGCCACGTCGTCGACCAGGAGCACCTGCCTGAAGCGCTCCGCGGGAAAAAATACTACTCGCCGTCCGATTCGGGCCACGAAAAGACGATCCAGGAGAGGATCAAAGGGTGGGAGGAGAAAAGGAAAGGGAAGAAAACCTAAGCAGGAGGTGGATCCATGCACCACGGCGAAATCACGAAGGAGATCGCTCAGGGGCTCAAGGTAGTGCAGAAGCGAATTCAGGAGGCCAAGATTCCGGCGTCAAAGCTCGATGAAACGCTGAATCTGGCAACCTGGAATATCCGCGAGTTCGGCAAGCGCCCGCGCAAGAAAGCCTCCCTTCACTTCATTGCCGAGATTATCGGACAGTTCGATCTCGTCTCCATTGTTGAGGTACGCGACAATATCTCCGACCTGGCGGAGGTTCTGCGCTACCTCGGCCCTTACTGGCACGTCGTGTTTTCCGATTACATTGTTGATTCCGGCGGCAACCACGAGCGCATCGCGTACGTCTACGACAAGCGAGCTGTTACGTTCACCGGCCTCGCATCCGAGGCGGACGCGCCCCGCAAGAAAAACAAGGAGGGCGAATACGTCCCCCTGATAAGCTGGTGGCGGGCCCCGTATATCGCCTCGTTTCGCGCGGGCAATTTTGACTTCGTCCTTATCGCAGCCCACATAAGGTGGGGCGACAGCGAGAAGCAAAGAATCCCGGAGCTCAAACTCCTGGCCGAGTGGGTGGATCGTCGGAGCAAGGAGCCGTTTGTTGTCGACCAAGACATCATCGTGCTGGGCGATTTCAATATCCCGGGCGTGCAGAGCGAGCTTTTCAAGGCGATTGCAAGCAAAGGGTTGCAGATACCTGCCGCGCTCATGGGGGTTCATGGCACGGACCTGGCAAAGAACAAACGATACGACCAGATTCTCCATCATCCGCACTACATCAAAAGCTTCACCGCTCAAGGAGGCGTCGTCGATTTCTATGAAGGCGACCACCAGAGCCTCTATCCTAAGACCACCATGACCAAGCTGGAATTCACCTTTGAGATTTCCGATCACCTGCCGTTATGGATTCAGATCGACACCGACACCGACGCCGAGCAATTGGAGCAGATACTGAACCCCAAGGGCTGAAAGTGAGGCCGCGGTAAATGTCCTACCTCCGACTCGTGGTAGACCGTCTCCGCTGCCACGCGCAGAACCATTATCAGGGAGCACGTAGAATCTTCCGAGGCGCGGCGCTCGGGCTGACGGCGGCGCTATTTTTCATCTCCTGCGCTTTCATCCGCTCAGACTTGAGGAGCGCCACAGTGGCGAATCTTCAGGACTACGCCGCGTTGCTCCGGGAGCTTGACCGTCACAGCGAGGCGGCGGAAATGGAGGCGCGCGCCGCGAAACTCCGCCAAGCCTTCCAGAATCCTTATCCCACCCCCGTGGGCTTTGACCCCGTGACCACGCTGAACGAATATGCCCGCCTGCTGGAAAAGCAGGGCAACGCAGTCGAGGCCGGGGAGATGGAGGAGCTTGCGGGTGAATACCACCGCGCCAATGTCATGCACTTCCAAAGATCGGCTTTCCAAAAGTCCCAGGCGGGAAAGCTCTTAGGGGATCGGTTGATCGTGCCCGGAGAACGCATCGGCCGACTGGAGCTGGGAGACAAGCTCGAAGAAGTCGTCAGCCTATTGGGAACGGGCGTTTCGCGCGGTCAAGGGTTTCAATCAGGAACGACGGCTCATACCTGGGATCCCATCGGCCTGTGGCTCATTGCCGATGACAGCACAGGCGTCATACTCTGGATATCGGTCGAGGGGGGTCCTTCAGCGAGTCCGAATTTTTGGATAGAGCTTGCGACTCGCGAAGGTCTCCGCTTGGGCTCGACGGAAGAGGAGGTCCTGGCAGTGATGGGAAATCCCGCGAGAACGGCCTCCGACGGCGTCGCCAAGAGTCTCCATTTCGACCAGCGGGGCATCCGGTTTACCCTGCCCCTCA
>MGSR01000177.1:5496-17064 GCA_001798565.1 Deltaproteobacteria bacterium RIFCSPLOWO2_12_FULL_60_16 | reverse complement strand
ACGACGAACCAGCCGTAGTAGAAAGGACAGATGGTTAGAATGCGTTGTGACTGCGGTCCGCTTGGAGTTGAATTCATGTTAAAGAGGCGCTGGTTCCACTTCATCAGAAAGGTCTATGAAACAGACCCGCTGACCTGCCCTAAATGCCACGGAGAGATGTGGTTCGACAAGCTGCTCACCACCCTGAGGGGACCCGAAGGGCGCATCATCAGTTTTATCGATCAGCCAGAAGTAATTAAAAAAATCCTTGAACACCTAGGTCTGTGGGAAAAATCTCACGCGCCACCAAATAGAAACCCAAAAAAAAGAGATTACTTTTGACCCCTCGTATTCCCAGCTAATTTAAAAACCCCTTAGCCCAGTTGGGGGCAGATGTCCAGCCCTATCTTCGGGCTGCCAGTTGGCATTATTGGCTGGACATTGTAAAAGGTATGGATTGGACGGCGACAAGGTGTAACTTCATAAGAACATGGTTGTAGATCCTCAGACGCAGTTAGACCGTTCTGCTGACGTAAGCCCATTTAGACGGCAAATTCAACCGGTGCTTTTTTTGGCAGTCATTTTCTTCGTCAATTTTACCGCTCGAATAATCCTGGCGCCTCTTCTTCCTACCATAGAAGCTGACTTGGGTATCCGGCATAGTATGGCCGGATCGTTTTTTTTCCTAATTTCAGCCGGCTACTTTACCTCCCTATTGGGATCAGGATTTTTTTCCGTGCATTTCACGCACCGCACGGTTATTGTGGTTTCGGTTGCGTGCGTTGGTCTCGGGCTGCTGGCGATTTCACTGGCAAAGAGCATCTGGGGGATTCGCCTGGGGTTGCTCATTATGGGGGCGGCCGCGGGATTGTATATTCCGTCGGCAATTGCGACGATCACTTCTCTCACGGACAAGGATCACTGGGGCAAAGCCATGGGCGTGCATGAGTTGGCGCCGAATTTGGCGTTCTTAGTGGCGCCGGCTCTCGCGGAATTGCTGCTCAAGTGGTTTACCTGGCGCTCGGCGTTGGGAGTGCTCGGCGTAAGCGCTATTGTTATCAGCTCTGCGTTTGCGCTGTATGGACGGGGCGGCGCTTTTCATGGCGAAGCGCCCAGCTCCGGGTCTTTTGGCGTTCTGCTCCGTACCCCCTCATTCTGGTTGGTGCTATGGCTCTTTGGTTTGGGCGTAAGCTCAACTTTGGGCGTCTTTACAATGCTTCCTCTTTATCTGGTGAGCGAAAGAGGGATGGAGCAGGCGTGGGCCAACAGCTTACTCGCATTGTCGCGAGCGCCTGGGCCTGTATTGGCTCTCGCCGGCGGGTGGGCATCGGACAAGTTAGGGGCGAAACTCACGATGGCCCTAAGCCTTTTGATCAGCGGCAGCGCGACGCTGTCGCTCGGACTGGTTCCCGACGCTTGGCTTTGGGCCGTGCTATTCATTCAGCCATTGGTGGCGGTTTGTTTCTTCCCAGCAGGTTTTGCCACCCTCGCCAGGATCGCTCCAGCCGGGGGGCGCAATCTCGCCGTTTCGCTCGTGACACCCTGTGGTTTTGTTCTCGGCGGGGGCGCAGTCCCAACATTTATAGGCATGATGGGTGACGCAGGTTTGTTCAGCTGGGGGTTTGTGCTCGTAGGACTCCTGCTTTTGCTTGGAGCTGGGCTCGCCTTAACCCTGAAGGTTTCCAACAGCAGCTGACTGCCATTCTGATTGTCAAAGGTTATCGTTGTTTCATATTCCCCCAGTTGGGGGCAGATGTCCAGCCCTATCTTCGGGCCAGGCTCAGTTGTTGATATAACGCTACCTTATCGGATACTGTCCGCCCCAAAAGGCGCGGTGGCGGGTAAGACTATTCCCCCTGCTGGGCTTGAGGTTCCGAAACGGGAGTTGCCGGGCGGTCACTGAGGGCAATTTCGAGTTCCCGGCGGCTAACCCCAGAAAGGGAATTCCTATCATTTGGAAATTTTCCGGATCTTCGAATTGACACCAATCTCTTACCGGAGTAGATCTGGCGACAGACGAGTTGTAACGAAAAAAAATCGCAAGGAGGGGCTCAGTATGTTTACGAAGACGATCTTTGCTGTTTTTGCCGTTTTACTCTTTCTCTTATCCGCCGAGGCCCTTGCAGATACCGTTGGTGAGGCTAAAAAAGAGGGGAATCTTGTCTTCTACGGTACCATGTCGTCTCCCGACATGGTACGTCTCGTTAAGGCGTTCGAAAGCAAATATCCGTTTCTTAAAGTTCAGACCTTCCGCGCCAATTCCGAGCGGGTGTTGAATAAGATTTTAACGGAAGCGCGCACGGGGAGCTACTTCGTCGATGCCATCAACCTGGATGGGATCAATGGCTGGGTGCTGAAGGAAAAAGATACGCTCCAGCCCCACAAGTCGGCCGAGACGGAGGCGTACCCCGAAGAGTTTCGTGATCCCGCAGGGCTGATGCCGTGCTGCCTCTACATCGTCACCAACGTCATCGGCTACAACACGAATCTGGTGTCGAAGAAGGATGTGCCGAAAGGTTTTGCCGATCTCTTGGATCCGAAATGGAGAGGCAAGCTGGGGATGGACGCGGATGAAAGCGAATGGTTTTCCGCGCTCATTTCGGTCTGGGGCAAGGAAAAAACGGTCGATTTTTTTCGCGGTATTATGAAGCAGAAACCCTCGCTCCATAGGGGACATACCTTACTTGCGCAGTTGACCGCAGCGGGCGAATTCCCAGTGGCGGTCAACGTGTTTGGCTACCGCCCCCTGGAGATGCAGAGTCAAGGAGCTCCCATAGAGATCGTCAATGCGGATCCTGTCATGTCCCGCCCTTGGGGTGTTTTTCTTGCGAAACGCGCGCCTCATCCTAATGCCGGCCGTCTATTTATCGATTACGTCCTGTCCGTCGAAGGACAAAAGGTTTTGGCAAGCTTAGGGCGAACGGTTGTCCGTCCCGGCGTGCCCCAGAAGTTTCCCAGGCTGGTCGAGGGGGTCAAGCTGGTTCCGGTCAAGTCCGAATTGGGCAAAGACCGTGAGGAAATGAGCAAGCTCTACTACTCCATCGTAAAATGACGGTGCGAGCCTATGAAATCTCCGGCTTGATTTCCGATAAGGCCAAACAAGCGATTGGCGGCAGGCCAGGGCTCCAGCAGTTCGCAAGGAAGGAGTATCGGCCAGGGCTCGGCGCGTACAAGTTTGAAGAAAAAAAATAGAGGCGTTTCAGTGGCTAAAATGGTTCAACGTTGAACGGCTTGAACGCAGCGCAGCGGTTGAACGTGCGAAGTTCGGCTTCGGAGGATAAGGATGGACTTTAATCTGCCAGAAGAGCTCCAGATGCTGAAGGATACGGTGCGGAAGTTCGTCGAAAGTGGCGGACCGCGGGATCGTGCTTATCGAGCGAAAGCATCCGCCCCACGGTTGGGCGCTGCCCGGAGGGTTCGTCGATTATGGGGAAAGCTTGGAAAGGGCAGCAGTAAGAGAGGCCAAAGAGGAGACGTCGCTCGACGTCGAGCTGATCGAGCAGTTTTACAGCTACTCCGACCCGCGGCGCGATCCCCGCCACCACACGATCTCCACGGTTTTTATCGCCACGGCGGGCGGCGAGCCAAGAGGCGCCGACGACGCGAAAAGGACGCAGCTCTTTACGGAAAACAATCTCCCATCTCCCATAGTCTTCGACCATCCGCAGATCCTGGGAGACTATTTTCATTATAAGAAGACAGGCGAGAGGCCAAAAATTTAACCAACCGCAGGTGGGGGGGCAGATGTCGAACCTTATCTTCGGGCCGGGCTCAGATTGACATAACACTACCTTATCGAGTACTCTCCGCCCCCAAAAGGCGCGGTTGGGGGTAGTTCTTTGGTCTCGGGAAGAAAAGAGCGTGGCAAGCGCGATAACCCATCGCTAAGGAGGGGGACATGAAAAAACATCTGGTTGTGACTTCACTAATGTGGTTAACGGCGCTGGCGCTGCTGATTCCGGCGCGGGCGGAAGCGCAGTCGCCAACAGTAAAACAACTGCTCGCCCGGGTCGCGGCCCTGGAGGCGACGGTCGCGGCGCTGCAGGCAAAGCTCGCCTGTGTCAGCGTGGACGATAGCCCCATCAACGGCCTGGCCGGGCCCAATTTCATCTTCGAAGGATGCAACGTCCACGTCCGGAGCGGCTCGGGCTCTACGGACGACGGTGGCGCCCTCACCGGCCTGGGCAACCTGGTCGTGGGGTACAACGAGCCCCGCAGTAGCCGGGGCGGCTTCGATCTGACGGGACGTACTGGCTCGCACAACCTGATCGTAGGGCACTCCCATAAGTATCCCTCCTTTGGGGGGTTTGTCGCGGGCAACCGAAACACCGTCAGCGGCCCGGAGTCCAGCGTCAGCGGGGGAGGGAGTAACACAGCCAGCGGCCATTTCTCCAGCGTCAGCGGGGGCGAGAGCAACACGGCCAGCGGCGGTACCTCCAGCGTCAGCGGGGGCATGAACAACACGGCCAGCGGCGGCCAAGCCTCCAGCGTCAGCGGGGGCCTGAGCAACACGGCCAGCGGCAATTTCTCCAGCGTCAGCGGGGGAGGGAGCGATTTCTTTATGGTCGGGGGGAACGTGGCCAGCGGCGATCTCTCCAGCGTCAGCGGGGGTAATAACCGCAGCGCAACGGGCCAATTCGACTGGGCGGCCGGCACTTTGTTTGAGACCGAATAACCTAAGCTCGGGGGCTTAGCCGGGGCCGGTTCAGGGACAGACGCCCTCCCGGGTTTGCGCCGGGAAGGGCGTTCTGTTTCGCGGGGAAGAGGGCAACCGCTCATTTATCATTCGAGCTTCTTGAGCGCCGCCTCGATGCGGTCGCAGCCTTTCTCGATTTCCTTGATAGAGGTGGCGTAGCTGATGCGGATGTTCTCGGTCGAGCCGAAGTCCTCGCCCGGCACCGCGAGCACGCGCGCCTCCGTAAGAAAATAATCCACCACGTCGCTCGCAGAGGAGAGCTTTTTTCCGTTGGCGGTTTTCCCGAGCAGGGAGCGCACGTTGGGAAAAACGTAAAAGGCGCCTTGGGGTTTGAAGCAGGTTATCCCGGGCATGCCTTTGAGGCGCTTCACGATGACATCTCTTCGCTTGTGAAACTCGCCGACCATCACCGCGATCTCGTCCTGCGGCCCGGTGAGCGCCTCGAGCGCGGCCGCCTGCGCGATGGAAGTGGCGTTCGAGGTGCTCTGGCTCTGGATATTGGCGGCCGCCGAGATCATGGCGGCCGGGCCGAGCACGTAGCCGACGCGCCAGCCGGTCATCGCATAGCTCTTGGAGAGCGAGTTGAAGATAATCGTCCGCTCCCGCAGCTTCGGCTCGATGGCGAGGATGCTGTGGAAGCGAAAGCCGTCGTAGACGATCTTTTCGTAAATATCGTCCGAAAGGATGAGGCAATCGTGCCGCTCCAGGACGCGCGCGAGGGCGGCCAGCTCATCGCGGCCGTAGGCCGCGCCGGTCGGGTTGCACGGGCTATTCAAGATGAAGGCGCGCGTCTTCGAGGTCAGAGCGGCCTTGAGCTGCTCCGGGGTGATTTTGTAGCCGCTTTCCTCGCTGGTCCGGGCCAGCCTGGGCGTTCCTCCGGCAAGTAGGACCATATCGGAGTAGCTCACCCAGTAGGGCGCGGGGATGACGACCTCCTCTCCCTGGTCGATGACCGCCTGAATGGCGTTGTAGAGGGCGTGCTTGCCGCCGCAGCTCACCAGCACTTCCGTCTTCTCGTATTTGAGCCCGTAGTCCTTCCGGTACTTCTCCAGGATCGCCAGCCGCAAGGGCTCTATGCCCCGCACGTCCGTGTACTTGGTCATTCCCTTCTTGAGGGCCTCGACCGCGGCGTCCTTAATCCGCTGCGGGGTGTCGAAGTCCGGCTCCCCGGCGGTGAAGTTCACCAGATCGATGCCCTCGGCGCGCATCACCTGGGCTTTTGCCGCCAGCGCCAATGTTACCGACGGTTTAATCAGCCTGGTTCGATCGCTGAGCTTCATGAGCCTGCCACTTTCAGAATCTAGCCTTGAAACCTCTGCTTGAGCCTTCTCAAGACATTCTTCGGCACCAGGCTGGAGACATCTCCGCCCAGGCTCACCACTTCTTTGACCAGGCGGGAGCTGATGTAAAAGTAGGACTCTCCGGTCATCATAAAGAGCGTCTCGAGGTTGGGCTTGAGCCCGCGGTTCATCATGGCCATTTGAAACTCATACTCGAAATCGGAGACCGCCCTCAACCCGCGGATGATGACCTCGGCCCCGGCCCTCTCCGTGTAATCGACCAGCAGACCTTCGAAGCTGTCCGCCTGCACGCGCCTGCCGAGCCCTTTAAAGACCTCCCGTATCATCTCCAGCCGCTCCTCGACGCTGAAGAGGGAGTTGTCTTTCTCCGGGTTGGAGGCGATGGCGACGATCACCCGGTCGAAGACCCGCAAGGTGCGCTTGACCAGGTCGATGTGCCCGTTGGTGATCGGGTCGAAAGAGCCGGGATACACCGCAATCTTTGTTCGCGCCATTTTTTATCCTCGCATCATAAGATCTAGGCTGTGCCGTACTCGAAAAAAGAGAGCAGCGTCGCGCCATATCGGCGCTGATCCCGAAGACGGAGACGGCCGTACCGTTCTGCTATTTTCTCTCTTACGCTGTGCTCCGCAACCACCGTGCCCCGCGCCCGCAATAGATCCTCGTCGGCCAGGAGCCGCAGTATCTTTCCGACCCAGCCCTTTTCGTAGGGGGGATCGAGAAAAATGAGATCGAACTTTTCCCCTCTGCGCGCCAGCGCCCTGACCGCCTTGAGGACCGGGGCTATCCATACCTCGCAGCTGTTCGACAAAGCCAGCGCCCGCAGATTCTCCCGGATGGCGACTGCCGCTTTCCGGGACGCATCCACCAGGACCGCCTGGGCCGCGCCGCGACTGAGGGCCTCGATAGAAAGATTGCCGGTCCCGGCGAAGAGATCGAGCACCCGCAGTCCGGCAAGGTCATGGGGGAGGATATTGAACAGCGCCTCCTTGACTCTGCTGGCGGTAGGGCGAAGGTCATGGCCCTTCGGGACTCTCAGACGATGCCCCTTGATTTTGCCGGCAACGACTCTCATGCGTCAATCAGCTATTTGCAAAACGATCTTACCGAACTGCTTTCCATCTTCCAGTCGCTGTTGGGCGGCGGCGGCGTCTTTCAAGGGAAAGAGCTGATCGATGATCGGCCTGATCCGGGAAATCCGCATAAAATTCAGCAGCTGCCGAAAGTCTTCCCGGCTGCCCAGAGTCGAGCCGAAGATCTTCAGCTGGTTCCAAAAGATGCGCCGGATATCGGTCTGGGGAGTGGCGCCCGCGGTCGCCCCGCAGGTGACCAGACGCCCCCCCTTGGCCAGGGCCGCGAGGCTCTTTACCCAACTGTCGCCGCCTACGCAGTCCAGGACCACGTCCACCCCCCGCTTCCCGGTCAAAGTCCTGACCTCCTTGGTAAAATCACTCTTCCTATAATTGATGCCGTGATCGGCGCCCCAGTTCCGTGCCAGCGCCAGCTTTTCGTCGCTGCTGGAAGTCACAATGACGTGCGCCCCCATCTGCTTCGTTACTTGAAGGGCGGCCGTGGCCACTCCGCCTCCGATCCCCAGGATCAGCACATGCTCGCCGGGTTTGAGTTCCGCGTTCGTGACCAGCATCCGCCAAACCGTGATAAAAACCAACGGAAAGGCCGCCGCCTCCTCGAAGGATAGCCCAGGCGGAATGGGAAAACAATTTGCCGCTGGGGCTTTTACATATTCAGCGTAGGTGCCTTCCAATCTTTCTCCCAACGCGCGCAGCCGGATGCACATGAAATCCCGGTCCGTGATACAAAACTCGCACCGGCCGCAGCCGCTCGGCGGGTAGAGGCAGACCGCGTCTCCCTTGCTTACGTTGCGGACCTCGTCGCCCACCTCGACCACGATGCCCGCGCCGTCCGCCCCCAAAATGTGAGGGAAGGAAAGTTCTATTCCGGTGGATCCCTGGCGGTTCAACAAATCGATGCGATTCAGGGCCGCGCTCCTGAGTCTGACGATCGCCTCCGTAGGAGAGGCAAGGCGAGGCTCTTCGGCCTCCTCGTAGCGGAGCTTGTCGATTCCGCCATGCTCATGGATCCGAACTGCTTTCAAAGATTCCTCCGGAAAAAAATGCCTTTTCTCGTTAGCAAGATATGGGCCGAGTGTCAAAGGGAAAGAGAGCGAGGAACACCTGTTGCCGCCATGAAACCGGCCTGAAGTTGACATAAGCGCGTTGCATCGGATAGTCTCCACTCAAACAGCTTAAGAACGACCAAGCCTATTCCCGGCTTCCTTCTTTCGTAGAACAGAAGAGGTCTCATGCCGGCCATTGACGTTCATGTTCATCCGAGCACGCGGGGGCTGGACTCCGACGCCTGCGCCTATTTCAAGAGGGACTTGAATGAAGTGCCCAGGACGGAAGAAAAGTTTGCCGAGCTTTTTGCCCGGCACGAGGTGAAGGCATTGCTGATCGGCTGGCACCCCTCGACGGTGAAGGAGGGGACTCGCAACAGCAACGACCATGTTCTCGATCTTGTCACGGGGTATCCGCATGCCTTCGCGGGGGTTCTCGCCTCGCTCGACGTGGGCAGGGAAAATCCGGACCGGCTCGCTGAGCAGGCCGGCGCGCTGTTGAGAAACCCCAAAGTCAAAGGGTTCAAGTTTCATCCTCCCGATCAAGGTTTCTATCCCAACGACAAAAAATACTATAGCCTGTGGGAGATATTGGCATCCGGAGACAAGCCTGTGATGTTCCACGTCGGCTTTACCGTCCTCGGGGCCAACAGCGAGGGAGGGAAGGGTATCGGCCTGGACTATGGACGGCCGATTCATCTCGACATGCTGGCGAGAGATTTTCCAAGGATGAAGATCATCGCGGCCCATCCGGGGTGGCCGTGGCAGGAGGAGCTCATCGGGGTCGTCACGCACAAGAAGAATATATACGTGGATACTTCCGGGTATCTGGCCGAGCAATTGCCGGAGCTGTTCCAGAGCGCGATTCGAGGGCGGCTGCAGGACAAGGCCCTGTTCGGAACGGATTTCCCGTATGTGGACCTGGTTAGAGCGCTGGAAAGCTTTGACAAGCTGGGTCTCAAGGACACGGTCAAAGAAAAGATTCTTATCTCCAACGCAGCGAGGTTGTTCGGACTCTGAGCCAGAGGAGAAAGTTTACAATGAAACGAGTTGCCATGTCTCTGCTGGTTTTGTCGGCGGTTTGGATCCTCTTCGGCCCACCTCGGCTGGAAGGCGCGGAGCTGACCCGGATACGGATCGGCTACCCATCCCCCAGCGCCAGCTTTTCCCCGCTTTTTGCGGCGAAAGAGGCTGGGCTCTTCGAAAAACATGGTCTCGCGAGCGAGCTCTTGTACCTGCAGGGGGTGCAGATCACCCAGGTTCATGTCGCCAAGTATGTCGACTTCACGGTGACGGGGGCGCCGCTGCCCCTGCGCGCCGCCGTGGAGGGGGCGGACTTGATCCTGGCGGCGAGCTCCATCGACAAGTTCATCTACAAGCTGATCGTGGAGCCCGGCATCACAAAGCCGGCGGATCTCAGAGGCAAGACCATCGGGATCACCACCTTCGGCTCGCTCCCGGATGTCGCCATCCGTCTGGTTCTGAGGCAATGGGGGATGAACGCGGACAAGGATGTGAAGCTCGTCCAGGTGGGGAGAATGACCGATATGGTGGTCGCCTTGTCGGGAAAGAAAATCGCGGCGGGCGTCATCTCCGATCCGACCTCCTTTCAGGCGGAAAAACTGGGCATGAGGAGACTTCTCGATATGGCCGATGTCGATGTCGAGTTCGCCAATGTGGCCGTAGCGGTCAGCCGGGCCTACACTAAGTCGCACCGGGACGTGGTCCTCAAGTTTTTGAAGGCCTATGTGGAGGGGACGCGGCGGTTCATGGCGGACAAGGAGTTCGGGATCAAGGCGCTGCGCAAATACACGGGGAGCCAGGATCAGGAGATTCTTGGCAAGACCTACGATCTTTTCGCCTTGAAATACATCAAAAAGAATCCGGCCCTCTCCCTCAAAGGGGTAGAGACCACCCTGGCGATGATCGCGGACAGGAATCCCAAGGCCAAGGGCCGCAGGGCCGAGGAATTTGTCGATACGAGCCTTATGGACGAATTGGAGAAAACCGGTTTCATGCGGTAAGAGAGGGGGAATAGGCCATGAAAGCACTTTGCAGGCTCTGTCTGATCTTCTGGATGTTTTTGATTCTGCTTGGCCCGGCGGATACGGAGGGCGCGAGCCTTACCCGAATCCGCGCCGGCTACCCGTCTCCCAGCGCCACCTTTTACCCGTTGTTTGCGGCGAAAGAGGGGGGGGTGCTGGAAAAATATGGCTTCGATACCGAAATGATCTACGTCCAGGGCGTGCAGCTGATCCAGGTCCACGTATCGGGACAACTGGATTTTTCGACGATCTCCGCCGTGGTCTATCTCCAGGCATCGGTGGAGGGGGCGGATCTCATACAAGTGGCCAGCTCCATCGACAACCAGTTGATGAAACTGATGGTGCACCCCTCCATCTCAAAGCCGGCGGACCTCAAGGGGAAGACGATCGCGGTCACACGTTTCGGCTCGCTCACGGATCTGCTCGTCCGCCCCGTGCTCAAGAATTGGGGCCTGGAGCCCATGAAGGATGTGAACCTCATTCAAATCGGCAGGATGCCCGACATGGCGCTGGCGGTTTCTCAGAAAAGAGTGGAGGGCGGAGTCATCTCCTTTCCCACCTCGTTGAATGCCGAGAAGATGGGCGTCAAGACCCTGCTCGACTTCGCCGACTCCGGCTTCGACATTCCCGCCACCACGGTGGTGGTGAGCCGGAGGTACGCTCAGACGCATCGAGAGGCGGTGCTGAGATTTCTCAAGGCCTACATCGAGGGAACCCGCCGCCTCCTGACCGACAGGGAGCTGGGCATCAGGGCGCTCAGGAAGTACGGAGGGGTGAGCGACCGCGATCTCCTGGCCTACACGTATGACCTCTTCACCAGCCGCTATATAAAGAAGATTCCGAAAATCAATCCCAAAGGGGTGGCCAATTCGCTCAGCTTGATCGCGGAAAACAATCCCAAGGCCAAAGGGCGCAAGGCGGAAGAATTCATGGACGCAAGCTTCATGGAGGAATTGGAAAAAACCGGTTTCATAAAGTCGGTTTGGCCGTAAGGAGCGGAGCTGTGACTGTGATGGATAGAAAAAAGCTTCCACGGCTATTCGGTCGCGCCGGCATCATTGGATTCAGCTTCTTTTTCTTCGCGGTCGCTCCGCTTTTCGCTCAGCCGGGACTGGAGAAGATGCACGTCGGCTACAGCGCGCAGGCAGGGGCGTTCGCGCCGATCTGGATCACCAAGGAAGCGGGCTTGTTCAGGAAGCACGGCCTGGATGTCCATCTGGTGTTCATCCCGGGCGGACCGACGGCGGCCGCGGCGCTGATGGCCGGGGAGGTGCAGGTCGTCGCCATGGCCGGTCCCGCGATCGTGACCAGCAACCTTGCCGGCTCGGATCTGGTCATGATCGGCGGCATTGTCAACACGTTCGCCTTTCAGTTTGTAACGGTCAAATCGATCACCGCCCCCGCCCAACT